>NZ_JACHIF010000010.1 GCF_014203045.1 Prosthecobacter dejongeii | reverse complement strand
CGCTGCCCCGCAAAAAACGCCCCTGGATGGACGCCATCTTTAGCAAAATCGAGACTCTAACCGCACCTCTGGTCTACTCTACTGCATAGTCCGGGATAAAACGCTCCAAGCTCATGCCCGCACGATCTGCCAAGAAAGAATTTGAGAGGTGCGTATGTGGGGCTTTTTGAATGAGGTCTAACACGTCTAACAAACGATCCGGTATATCTTGGGTGGGAGGTAACTCTAGTCTCGCGAAAGCACTGTGCAGAAGGGCAGCGCTTTCATGATAGAGGCGATGATCCCGCAAGGCGTGAGGTGCCTCGGCATGTGTCCGTAGAACTGCTTGGAGCTGGAGACGCAGAGTTTCATCAACGGGCAAGACGACCGGACCCACCGGCACGGTGCCCGCAAGGCGTGTGACGGTGAAATGCAGCCAATAGTGACAGGCCGTGACAGGGCCGCAGCAGTCAAAAATGGTATTGGCAGGGATGAGCACGTATTCATCTGGCAACAGTGGAATTTCACGCCCTTGATAGCGGAGGTGGCAACCCGCTTTAGGATTGTGGTAGAAGCGCCAAAAAGGACTGTCCACCCCTTCATGATTCCAGTTTTCCAGCGCAGGTTGGAAGCCACTTTCATGAATCAAAAAGGCTGACCAGCCGGCCCGGGCTACTGGAGATAAGCTGACACCCCAGGGAGTGGTGTAATTCAGGTATTTACGTTTGGTCGCCATGCCTTTCAAAAGAATCGGACACGGAGAACTTCTTGGCAAGGGGATGTGACAAGGCGATTACAGCTTACGTGTGTCACGATTAGACACAGATAAATCTCAAAGAGGCAACAGGGTGTTGCGTATAATGCAGCATGACTTGGAAGGTTTCACTTTCTCCAAATGCTTTTCTTGGCCTTGCATTAGCAGGCCTATGGCTGGCTAGCATTGTGCCTGCCCTGGCAGAAAAGATGGAGTTTAATCGAGACATTCGCCCCATCCTTTCAGACAAGTGTTTCCACTGCCACGGCTTTGACCCTAAAACGCGAAAAGGGGATCTGCGCCTGGATGAACGTGCTGCCGCCGTCGCCGATGGCCACATCGTGCCAGGGGATGCGCTGAAAAGCCTAATCATGGAGCGTGTGCTGTCTCATGACGAAGATGAAGTGATGCCGCCACCTGAATCCAAACTGGGGCGCCTAACTGAAAGTGAAATTGCCAAGTTGAAGCAGTGGGTGAATGAAGGCGCAGAGTATCAAAAGCACTGGAGTTTCATCGCCCCAGATCTGAATGAGATGCCTCGCTGGAAGGCGGAGGCCAAAACTGCTGGGGCAAAGGGGCCGATCGATTACATCGTTACTGAAGGACTCAAATCGCGAGGGCTGAGGCTGCAACCCAAAGCGGATGCGGCCACGCTGCTACGACGTGTCAGTTTTGACCTGACGGGCCTACCGCCTTCCGCAGAAGAGGTTTTGGCATTGACGGCGGATTCTCAAAATCATGCTTATGAGGCCCTCGTGACTAGACTCCTCGCTTCGCCCGCCTATGGGGAGCGCATGGCGGTGGACTGGCTGGACGTGGCGCGCTATGCCGATAGCTACGGATTCCAGGTGGATCGCCTGCGGGAGGTGTGGATGTGGCGTGACTGGGTGATTGAGGCATTCAATCAGAACCTTCCGTTTGATCAGTTCATCACCTGGCAGGTGGCGGGTGATCTTCTTCCAAATGCGACAGATAAGCAGATTTTAGCGACGGCTTTTAACCGCCTGCATCAGCAAGAGGCTGAGGGAGGCTCTGTGGAGGAGGAATACCGCATCGAGTATGTGGCGGATCGTGTGCAGACTTTCGCCACGGCATTCCTGGGACTGACGTTTGAGTGCTCTCGCTGTCATGATCATAAATATGATCCCATCAAACAGACCGAGTACTATGGTTTATCAGCCTTTCTTCAGAACATTGACGAGGCGGGTCTGTATTCCTATTTCACGCAATCAGCGCCCACACCAGCCTTCAAGCTGATGGATGAAGGGCAGAAAAAGCAGAAGCGTGAACTTCAAAAGAAAATCACCGAACTCGAACGGCAACTAATGGAGGTGCAAGGAAAGGTGGCGGGCGAAGGTCTAACTACCCTTGATTGGCCAGATGGTGTGCCGCCAAATTCAGAGGGACAGATCGCTCATTTCACATTTGATGTTTTGGACAAAAATAAGTTAGCCGATGCGCTGCATCCCTCGCCTGTCACGAAAGATCCGAAAGACAAAGTGGTAGATCCTGCGGCCATCTTGAAGGGTGGAAACAAGCTTGTCGAGGGACGTCTGGGCAAGGCTATCCAGTTCTCCGGTGATGATCCGGTGGAGACTCCGGTCGGCAATTTTCATCGGCATGATCCCTTCAGTGTGTCTTTGTGGATGAAGACGCCCGATGTGAAAGAGCGGGCCGTGGTCATGCACCGCTCGCGTGCCTGGACAGATGCCGCCAGCCGAGGGTATGAGCTATTGATTGAAGAGGGGAAGCTGAAGTGGTCGCTCATTCATTTTTGGCCGGGTGATGCCATTTCCATTCGTGCGATGGAGGAACTGCCTCTCAACGAATGGGTGCATGTGGTGGTGACCAACGACGGCAGCAGCCGGGCTGCTGGCCTGCGCCTGTATGTGAATGGAAAGCGGGCAGAGGTCGAAATTATTCGAGACCACCTGACGCGTGACATCACTGGGGGAGGCGGGGACAATATTAGCCTTGGCGAACGCTTTCGAGATCGTGGTTTCAAAGACGGCTGGGTAGATGAGTTGCGAGTGTTTGATCGTGATGTTTCTCAAAGTTCAAACACTGCTCTGAATCCCTTGTTGACCAAGCTTCAGGCGGCGCGTGCCCAGTTGACGGCGTTTAGCGATTCTCAAAAAGAGATCATGGTGATGGAGGAGCTGCCCCAACCCAAAGCTGCGTATGTTTTGTTTCGTGGGGAGTATGACAAACGTGGGGAGGTCGCTCCGCCTGTGACTCCCGCCTTCCTATCGCCTTTTCCCAAAGACGCCCCTCTGAACCGCCTGGGCCTGGCCCGCTGGTTGACCGCGCCGGATCATCCTTTGACTGCTCGTGTGACAGTGAATCGCTTATGGCAAAGTTTGTTTGGCCGGGGATTGGTAAAGACCAGTGAGGACTTTGGAAGCCAAGGAGAAAAACCGCTTTACCCAGAGTTGCTCGACTACCTTGCATTGCGGTTGATCGAAACCGGCTGGGATATGAAGGCGCTGGTCCAAGAAATCGTCTCCAGTGATGTTTATCAGCAACGCAGTCTGGCCGATGCCGCAACGATGGCTGATGACCCGGAGAACCAATGGTTAGCACGTGGCGCGCGGTTTCGCCTGCCTGCGGAGATGATCCGTGACAATGCCCTTGCCAGTGCCGGTTTGTTAAAAGCCCAGATCGGCGGCCCACCGGTGAATCCTTATGAGATGGCGGAGGCTTTTAAGCCGGCGAAAGTGGCAGAAGATGGCAGTGTTTACCGTCGCAGTCTATACACTACTTGGCAGCGAACCAGTCCGCCTCCGGCGATGGTAGCCTTCGATGCACCTCGGCGGGCGGTTTGTTCAGCCAAAAGAGAACGCACCGACAGCCCTCTGCAGGCTCTGATTTTGCTCAATGGCACACAGTATGTCGAAGCCGCGCGTGTGCTGGGGGAAGGGATGGTGCGTGAATGCCGGGAGGATGTGGCAAAGATGATCGAGTACGGTTTCTTGCGCTGCCTGAGCCGTCTCCCGGATGCAGCAGAGGTGAACATTTGCACGCGCCTTTATGAAGAGCAGTTGAAACACTTTCAGTTAAACCCAAAATCGGCTGTGGCTCTGATCCAGACAGGGCACGCCCCCAAAGATGAAGCTTTACCAGTGGCCGCGACAGCTGCGGCCACCGTAATGGCGCAGGCTCTTTTAAACCATGACGCAGCCGTTGTGAAACGATGAACACCGTTCCTTCACCCTTGATGAATCGCCGTACCCTACTGAATCGTTTTGGCATGGGCCTAGGCGGTGTGGCCCTGGCTGAAATGCTGAGTAAAGAGCAGGCCCAAGCTGCGGATGCAGGTATCCTAGGGGCTCCGCATGCTGCTCCTAAGGCCAAGCGGATCATTTATCTCTTCATGTCCGGCGGGCCTTCACATCTGGATCTGTATGACTATAAGCCCTTGCTCAACCAACGGCATGGTGAGCAATTGCCAGACAGTGTGCGCGGCACGCAGCGACTGACGGGCATGTCGGGAAATCAAAGCTCGATTCCCATGGTGGGATCGCCATTTAAATTTACTCAGCATGGTCAGGCAGGTGGGTGGTACAGTGACTTGCTGCCTCACACAGCCTCTATTGCCGATGACATCTGTGTGGTGCGTTCGATGTTTACGGAGAGCATCAATCATGGACCTGGTGTGACCTTTTTTCAGACGGGTTCTCAGATCGCGGGACGCCCCAGTATGGGGGCTTGGTTAAGCTACGGATTAGGTGCGCAGAATGAAAATTTACCGTCATTCACAGTGCTGATCACCAAAGGTAAAGGTGGCCAGCCGCTAGGTGCCCATCTTTGGGGCACTGGGTTTCTACCCACGAAACATCAGGGGGTATTATTTCGTGCAGCGAAAGATCCCGTGTTGTATTTGGGCAATCCCGAAGGGGTCAGCGCGGGTAGCCGACGGATGATGCTGGACCGTCTGCGGGAGCTGCATGAGCATCAGTTTGCAGGCACACCGGATGTGGAAATCTCTAGCCGCATTGACCACTATGAAATGGCTTATCGCATGCAGAGCAGCATTCCTGAGGCGACGGGTATCGAGGATGAGCCCCAGTCCATCTTGGACATGTATGGGCCGGATGTGAGAACCCCGGGTACCTTTGCGGCCAACTGCCTTCAAGCGCGCCGTTTAGCGGAACGCGGGGTGCGGTTTATCCAACTTTATCACCAAGACTGGGATCATCACGGCGGCCTGCCTGGGAATCTGCCTAAACTGGCCAAAGAGACGGATCAAGCCTCCGCTGCGCTCATCAAAGACCTGAAACAGCGCGGGCTTCTGGATGACACCCTTGTGGTGTGGGGAGGGGAATTTGGCCGAACCAATTATTGTCAGGGGAAAATCAGCGCCAATTTTGGTCGCGACCATCATCCGCGCTGTTTCACGGCCTGGATGGCAGGTGGTGGAATCAAGCCTGGCAGTGTCTATGGCGAAACGGATGAATTTGGCTACAACGTCGCTAAGGACGGTGTCCATATCCATGATTTTCACGCCACTTTACTGCATCTTTTGGGCATTGATCACGAAAGGCTCACCTACAAGTTTCAGGGGCGTCGTTACCGTCTCACCGATGTCCACGGTCATGTAGTGAAGGGGCTGCTGGCCTAACGAATGTTAGAGTAAATTCTCCCACGGTAAATGAGTGAGTAGCCAGTAGGAGACACGTTTTTTGATCGGAACCTCAGGGTCTGCACGATGAGTGATGGGCTGCCCGTGCTGAGTTTTGCCTTTCCATGTCAGGCGATTGTTTTTCTCCTGATTGACTTGCCAGCAGTTCTCCGGTTGGAGGTCCTCCATGAGGTAGTTTTTCAGTCGTGCGGCAAAGGTGGGGCTATTGATAATCACGCCTGTCTCCGTGTTGATGTACTTGGAGCGCGGATCCATGTTGTATGAGCCGATAAAGGAGATTCGATTATCCACCACAAGTCCCTTGGTATGCATACCCAGAAGGGTAGGCTTTGGCGTGTGGAGGTAGTCTTTGCGGGCAGGGGCGCGGGCGTTCAATTCGTAATAGGCAGCTCCTGTTTCGAGCACTTCCTTTCTCCGATTGGCAATACCTGTCATGGCAAGCAGGCCATCTATGGAGGCTAGTGAATTGGTGAGCAGTCGGATGTTCACACCGCGCTTGGCCGTTTCTTGGAGTAAGGCCAAAGTTTCCTCTTGGGGAATGAGATAGGCGGCATGCATGATCACCTCCTTTTGGGAGCCTTCGATGGCATCTTCCACCGTCCGCCAAACGGGGGAGGCTACTTTACCCTTGCGAAGCATGCGTTCAGGCGGATCGGCGATGAATTCATACTCAGCCCACACCATCCGGTCAGAGAGTTCATCCAAGATTTTTCGGGCATCCTCACGGGCGAGGGTGATGGGGTAAGCATAGCTGTGATGACGGGCCAAGTGGCCCTTTTTGCGGTCAATGTTCTGCCGCATGTCTTGCAGCTTATCTTGATCCTTAGCGGTGAGTTTGGTGCGATCTCCTTTGCGAGTGAGCGGGGAGTTCCAATAAAGATTAAACGACTGGGTGGCGGCATTCACCACTGGACCTTGGGCGATGAAGTCCAGATCCCTCATGTTGTGCTTTCGATCCACGCCGAAATAGGTGTCTGCCAAATTACGCCCTCCACCGATGAGTAATTTTTTGTCGGCGATGAGGATTTTGTTATGCATGCGGCTCTGCATGCGATCAATCTCACCAATCAAGGGAATAGGATTGCCTGCAAAGATCCCCTTCAGCGCTGTCATGGGGTTAAAGAACGCGATCTCAATGTTGGGATGTGCGGCCAGGGTGGCAGACTTCACTTCACTCTGAGCACCATGGGTGATGTCCAGCAGCATGCGCACTTTCACGCCCCGGTCTGCTGCTGCCAGCAGGCGATCCGCGAACACTGTGCCACACACGTCATCCGCCCAGATGAAATATTGGAAATCCAGGGTCTTTCGGGCAGATTCGACTACCGCTAAGCGTGCCAAATAAGCCTCTTTGCCATCGGCCATCATTTCAAAGCCGGAGGTCCCTTCACGGCGCACGGTGCGTTTCTTCGTCGCCTGAGCAATGGTTTCTTGATCTGCCAAAAAGGAAGTCGGCACGGGTGTTTGTCGGGCTGAATGGCCCGTGCATGAGGCAAGGAGGACGAGGCTGCAAATTCCCCAAAGTATGCGAGTGAGGAAGTATTCGGAATGATGACACGGAGCTGTCGGGGGCATGGCGAAAGAGAAATTGGACTCAAATCGTGCAGAAAGACACATGCACTTCGCACGAATTATTCAAGTTGAGCCTGTTTTTTGTTATTCAAACCAATTGCGATCATTTGTGATACGAATGTCTGCATTTTAGCAAAATGGGTTTCGAGCACCGTTGTAAAAAATCTCCACATGCAGCTCACAGATCTGACTTGGCCAGAAATTGCCACTCTCGATAAAAACACGCCCGTCGTGTTTCCCATCGCGGCGCTGGAGCAACATGGCAGGCACATGCCGCTTTTTACAGACTCTTTATTGATGGGGGAGATCGCGCGACGGGCAGAGCTAGAACTAGGAAATGAGGTCCTGTTTGCCCCGTTGCAGTGGCTGGGTAATTCGCATCATCATCTGGACTTTCCTGGCACTCTTTCCGCAGAGCCACGCGTGTATCTGGACTTGCTTGTGGGCCTTCTAGAAAACTTTATCGCTCACGGTTTCCGTCGCCTGATCCTCCTCAATGGTCATGGGGGCAATGATGTGCCAGGAAAACAGGCGGTGTTTGAGGTGCGTCAGCGGCATCGCCAGCGGGATGATTTACTCCTTCTTTTTGCCACTTACTGGAGCCTGAGTCCAGACGCGGGCACTACGCACCCTGAACTGGGGCAAAAAGTCATGGGGCATGCCTGTGAGTGGGAAACATCCATGGTCTTGAGGCTCGCTCCGCATTTAGTGAAGCCTTTGGACGGCGTAACGGATGTGCCCTTTGGCAATAGCTTTGAGCCTGCAGCGCGCGGCTGGATCATGCAGGATCGCTCTGCTCCCGGACACGTGGGAGATCCCACTCAAGCGACTGCAGAAAAGGGAGAGGCATTGTTCCAGGGCTTCACCCGAGATGTCGTGGCGCTGCTGCGACGCATGCTTCTTTGGAACGGAAAAAGCTGGGATGGTTGATGATTTATGACACGCTCCCCTTACTGGAAATGGTGGATCACAGGCCTGCTTTTGCTTGCCACGACAATCAATTACATGGACCGCGTCACGCTGGCGAACGCCTCCGTTCGTGTGACTCAGGAGTTCGGCCTGAATGATGAGCAGTATGGCAATTTGGAACTCACTTTTGGTTGGGCCTTTGCCGCAGGGTCGTTGGTCTTTGGTTTCCTGGCGGATCGCATTCGCATCTACTGGTTGTACCCTTGCGTGCTCGCAGGTTGGTCGCTGATGGGCATGCTGTCCGGCTGGACCCAGGATTACACGGGACTGCTGGTTTGCCGCACCTTGCTGGGTTTTTTTGAGGCAGGGCACTGGCCGTGTGCGTTAAAGACGACCTTTGCTGTCCTGACAGAAAAAGATCGGACCATGGGTAACAGTGTCTTGCAGAGTGGGGCCTCCATTGGGGCTATCATCACTCCTCAGGTGATGATGCTTTTGATGACAGAGGATCTTGGTTCCTGGAGATCTGCCTTTGTCGTGGTGGGGGCATCTGGGCTGCTATGGGTGGTGGCATGGTTCCTCATGCTGCGGCCTCGGGATCTGGATGTGCCTGCCCGTGCAGTGACAGTGGCCCCTGTGAATCTGGGCAGCATCCTTATCAGTCCTAGCTTTTGGGCACTGGCTCTACTGATCACAGGCACGCAGACTGTGTGGCACATGTACCGAGTTTGGATGATGAAGTTTTTGCAAACGGGACGTGGCTATGCGGAGAGCGAGGCGCTGAATTTTAATTCGCTCTATTACATCTCCACCGATGTCGGCTGTGTCATGGCGGGGGTGGCCTCGCTTTGGCTCGTGCGGCGATTCCATTGTTCACCGCACCAATCACGGCGCTGGGTGTATGCCGCTGCTTGTGGACTCACCTCTCTCAGCGTGGCCTTACCCTGGCTGGGGCAGGGATGGTTATTGCTCGGCGTGCTGTTGCTCATCGGCGCAGGAGCTTTGGCCCTTTTTCCCTGCTACTACACCTTTGTACAGGAATTGTCAGAAGAGCACGTGGGTCGCCTGACCGGATTGCTCAGTTTTTGGGTCTGGGTCATTACCTCGCCGCTGCATCGTTGGTTCGGCAAATTGGCCGATAGCACAGGTTCCTACGACCTGGGGTTGGTCATCGCGGGGCTTGCGCCATGGATCGGCGTCTTCGCCATGAGGTGGCTTTGGCGGCCTCAGGCTCGGCTAGCGTGAGGCCTACTTTTTACCACTTCAGGCTGGTCACAGGCACCCGCGTTTCATTGTGATGAGATTTCACAATCTGCCCATCTTTGAGATGTAGCACGCGATCCGCCATCCCTGCCATGTCCGCATTGTGGGTAATGATGACCGTTAGGGTGCCGAGCTCGCGATTGATACGCTCCACAGCTTCCAGCACGGCAATGCCCGTATTCACATCCAGCGCTCCGGTGGGTTCATCGCAGAGTAAAACCTCTGGCTTCTTCGCAATCGCGCGGGCAATGGCCACGCGTTGCTGTTCGCCTCCACTGAGCTGGGAGGGGAAATGATCCATGCGGTGCTGCAAATTTACCAAGGCCAGGGCTTCCTCCGGCTTCATGGGGTCCCGCGAAATGTCTGTGATCAGCGCCACATTTTCCCGGGCCGTGAGGCTGGGGATGAGATTGTAAAACTGGAAGACAAAGCCCACGCAGTTTCGCCGGAAGAGCGTCAGCGTGCGCTCGTCGCCTCCGGTGAGATCCCAGCCCTTGTAGCGTAGCTGGCCACTGGTCGGTGTATCCAGTCCACCCAGGATATTCAGCAAGGTGGATTTGCCACTGCCCGAAGCCCCCAGTAGGACGACCAATTCACTGGAGTGAAATTGGATATCCACTCCATGTAGCGCCACCACGTCCAGCTCACCAGTATGGTAAACTTTCCGCAGGGCACGGGCCTCAAAAATGGGAGCGGAGGGAGGCATGGGGAATCAGTGCTCAGGAGATCAGTAGAGGCAGCACCCTGAGCACTGGAAGAATCGTGCAGGACTCAATGGCAGCCGCAGCCTTCGCCACAACCAGCTTGGCCAAAGACTTCGTCGTGAGTCGGCACCCGGCCTTTTTCCAGAGTCTTGGTAACAAAACCATTCACTTTGTTAGCCACATCTTGCAGCAAGTCCTGGGCAGCCATGAAGCTCTGGATCACTTCATTGCCATCAGCCTGGTCTTGTAGCGCCTGAAAACGGCTGACTTCGGCGGGCTCCATCTCCGCCCCGCTGCGGTGACGCTGCTCCAGGCTGCGGCCCAGGGTCATCACATCACGGTAAAGAGAGACTGCACCTTCATCAGCCAAGAAAGTTTCGGCTTGGTTACGGGCAGCCTGCACTTCAGGATCTGCGGCGATAGCGGCGCACAGAGCTTCAATGTGGGAGGCGATGATCGGATCGATAGCGGCGTTCATGGAGGGGGAGGCTAGCTGGAAAAGCGGAAATTGTCGAATGGCGGATTGGAGTTTTGTGGATACGCCGGTAAACCTAAGAAAGAGGCCAAATTCGCCGCGTAAGCCCCCCGCATGCAAGGTTGCAGATGTCACCTCACGGGGTGGCGGGAGACGCGGGCGTGGCCACGACGATGCGAAAACGTTGCGGCCATAGAATGAAGGCTGCAGTTGCCAGCGCGAGATAGTAATGTGGCATCTCGATCCGTCCCTGACCCGCTGGGGTATAAGCGATGATGGCAAACAGCAGATAACCCGCCTTTCCCCCGGTCATGAAACTGCGGACGACCAGTGCCCCCAGGGTGCCTACAAACAGCAGGAGCCCAGGGATGCCCAACTCTAACAAGATGGAGACATATTCATTATGCGGAGCGTAGAGCACACCAGAAACGCCCGTGCCGTGGCCTAACAAAGGCTTTTGCATGACACCTTCCCAGCCGTGCGCTAGGTCCTGGGCTCGTTCAGGTGATTTTAGCTTTTCGAAGTCCAGTTCATAGATAGCCTGGAGGCGGTCAGATGTGTTTTTATCCTTCACCACGCCCTGTTCCGTACGGCTTTGAAGAATGGCAAATCCGACGCCTGCAGCAGGAATGGCGATGGCGGCCATGAGCAAAAGGAAGGGCAGATTTCGCCGAGCGTTTTGGAGGATGTACACGGTGCACATGAGGGCCAAAACCACAAAGCCACTGCGCCCATAGGTAAGGGCCACCCCCACGAAAGAAACCGCGATGAGTAAGCAATTCAGCTTAAAACTGCGACATAAAGCAAACGTGATGCCCAGCATCTCGCAGAGCAAAACGGGGGGGAAGTTCGGATGACTATTAAAGCCTGCGAAGCGGCCATTGATGCTGGAAAATTTGGCGAGGCCTAGCATTTCGGCGACTTCAGATCCCGTCGTCATGAAGATGGCCAAGATGGCGGCCCACCTTACGGCATTCATGCCTGGAGTGGTGGATAAGACAGCCAGCGTGGCCAAGATGATCAGCATGATGCGCAGGTGGTCCATCCCCGCCTGATTCTGGAGAGTCGTGACCGAGCGTGAAAGCAGCGCGGCATCAAACAATCGTACTGCCGGCAGCAGCAGCACCAGCAAACTCACGGGTGCAAAACGGATCCCACTCAAAGCGGAGAGACCGATGCAGCCCGCCACCACCACCACGGTGTAAAGCGAGGGTTTCAGCGGAGAGATCCCGGCATTGTAGAGACCGATGACCACATCTGCCGCGAGCAGCCCTAAAATGGTGCCGCAGATCCAGACGACCATCCGGTGCACCAGAGGATCTGGTTTTGCCAAGGCCCCCGGATGAGCCTGCAGACTGGCTGCATGGAGTGGCGATGAAGGATGCATGGGAACAGATGAAGATCTTGATTACTTCTGCTCTGCTAGCCAGGCCTGGAACATCAAAATATCCCACAGATAAAACTGCCAGTTGCGCGTGCCACTCAGATGCTCCTGCCATTTTTGGCGGATGGGCGCGGGGTGGAAAAAGCCTTCACGTTTCAGCCGTGTCTCGCTGAGCAGATCTTCTGCCCAATCGCGCATCTCAGCTCGCAGCCATTGCCCCAGAGGTACACCGAAGCCGCGTTTGGGGCGGTCAATCATTGCTTTTGGAACGTGGCGGTAGAGGGTCTCCCGCATCAGCCATTTACCCTTACCCTGGCGCACTTTCATAGAGTAAGGCACTCGCCAGGCGAACTCGATGAGGTCGGTATCCAGCAGAGGAATGCGTCCTTCCAGGCTTACCCCCATGGCGGCGCGATCTACCTTAGTGAGGATGTCCCCTGGCAGATAGTTTTCCATGTCCAGGTGCATCATGCGATGGGTGAAATCCGTCACCCGTGGCCAGCCTTTTTTGTTCGTGATGCTGGTCTGTGGATCATGACCGCCGATCACGATGTTTTCAGGCTGTTTCCAGTGCGACATCAAATTCAGATACAGCGTCTCCATGCCTGGCGCGGCCACGACTTCGGCGAGTTTGTGCAACTTATCCCCGAAAGGAACATGCCGCAGACGTTTTGGCAAAACCGGACCCGCCATCGAGCCTAACGAATTGAGTGTATGAGGTGGCAGGAAGGTCATGGCGCCTGCGACGGTCTTCTTGAGCGCCGGAGGCATCCAGGCAAATTTATCCCAAAGACTGCGGCCTACAAAATAGCGCTCGTATCCACCAAACAGCTCGTCTCCAGCATCACCGCTCAAGGCCACTGTAACATGCTGTCTCGCCATTTTGCAGACGAGGTAAGTCGGGATCTGCGAGTAATCTGAAAACGGCTCATCATAGAGTGCTGGTAGCAAAGGAATGGTGGCCAGGGCATCCTTACCCGTCACATACATCTCGGTATGGTCCGTGCGCAGATGATTTGCCACGGCTTTAGCAAACTCCGCCTCATTGTATTCCGGGACGTCAAAGCCGATGGTGAAGGTGCGTACAGGTCGCGTACTTTGCGCCTGCATCATCGCGACGATGAGGGAGGAATCCACCCCACCAGAAAGGAAAGCTCCCAGAGGCACGTCTGAGATCATGCGCATGCCTACGGCTTTCCTGAGGATGGATTCAAAGGTATCTATCGCTTCCGTTTCTGTCCCGGTGAAAGGGTGGTCCACGCCATATTCAATGACCTCACGCAAAGACCAATAAAGTTGAGGGACAGGTTTGTCGCCGGGAGCGCTCAGGGTGATGAGGGACGCCGGAGGCAGCTTATGAAAGCCCTGGTAGATGCAGTGCGGATCGGGGATGTAATTGAACCGAAGTTGGCTGCATAATGCATCCCTGTTGATGCCTGCATCGAAGCCTGGAAACTGGCGCACGGCCTTCAGTTCTGAAGCGAAAACGAAGGTGTTGCCTAACCACCCGTAATACAAAGGTTTTTCTCCCAGGCGGTCACGTCCCAGGTGCAGGGCACGCTCTTGTTTGTCCCACACGGCAAAGGCGAACATGCCATTGAACTGCCGAGTCGCCTCGGCCACGCCCCACTGGAGAAATGCAGCTAGCATGACCTCTGTATCGGAGTGACCCCGCCAGGAATGGCCGTGAGGCTCCAGCTCTGCGCGCAGTTCCTGAAAGTTATAAATCTCTCCGTTAAAGACCAGGACAAAACGACCGTCAGCACTGGCCATGGGCTGGTGCCCCAGAGGGGACAGATCCAAGATGGAAAGGCGGCGGTGGCCTAGGGCGATGCCCGTCTCGGCATCTACCCACGCACCGGCATCGTCTGGCCCGCGCAGGATGATCGCATCCGTCATGCGGGTGATCTCCGCCGTCATTTGGTCTGACGTGCGAGAACGAGGAAGAGTGAAATAACCGGCGATGCCGCACATAAGATTTTAGCTTCAGGGATGGCTCACCAAAACGGCGGCATGAGTCTCACGGGAGGGCGATGAGACAGGGGGATTGAGGAGGGTTTCAAACTGAGCCAGCACACTGCCCAGGGAAAAATGACGCAGGATGTGTTCTCTCCCCGCTTGTCCCTGGGCTCGGCGCTCTTGGGGAGGCAGGTGCAAGATTTTCAAGCAGGCTTCAGCCAAGGTCGTAGGGGAGCGGGGCGGGACTCGCAGGCCAGTTTCACCCATCACCCAGGCGGTGTCGCCCACATCCGTCGCCACCACGGGCACGGCGCAGGCCATGGCTTCACCGACCACGTTTGGAAAACCTTCACTCAATGAGGAAGAAACGGAAAGATCCAGCTCGGCAGTCAGTTGCGGGAGGTCATTTCTCTCACCCAGCAGCTTCACGTGATCTGCCAGTCCCAGGGTGCGAACTTGGATCATGAGTTCGGCATTCCTTTCATCCACATCGGTGCCCACAAGAATAAACTGCGCCTGCGGTATTTCCCTCACGATGAGCGCAGCGGCTTCCAAAAAAACCGGGTAATCTTTGATGGCTGAGTAGCGGCCAAAACGACCGATTTTCACCTGCGATTCTGTCACGCGCTTCTGATCTTCAGACGCCATGGGATGCCATTTCTCCAGGTCAAAACCATTGGCGATGAGTAACGTTTTCGAAGCAGCGTAACCCAGTTTCTCATGCTGCTGGGCGCTGATCTTGGAATTGTAGGTGATCCGACTGACCCAGCGTGACAAAGGGACCAGACTGCGGATGACCCAGGCGGTTCCGCGTTTCTCCAACGTGAGATCGTAAAGGCTCTGCCGGATGTTCCACACCACCGGGGCCCACACCACCAGCCGTGCCAGCATGGCGGCCAAACAGCCATGATACATCCAGCCCATGATGACGGTGGGTCTAGCTTGCCTAACTAATTTTAAAAATTGCCACAGTCCCGTTAGCGAAGGTTTTCCAGCAGGCATGTCCAGCGTATGCACCCGCGCGCCCGCTGCCCGCAGCGGCTCGATGTGTTTACCTCCCGCCGTGAGCGAAAGTACCGTGTGATGCAGATGCGGCAGCCCCTGAATGATCTGGGCCATCATCATCTCCGCGCCGCCAGTCCCTAGGCCCGGGATGATCCATAACACACGCGTGGTGGCGTTACCTCCCTTTGCCACATCCCTCAGCACCTGCGCCGTTTTCGTGACCATGCTCTCTGGCGTAAAATCTTTCTGGATGCGCACCCGGTTTTTATTTCCTAACTCACGCCGTTCTTCCGCAGGCAGGGCGATGAAACTGCGCATCCGCTGAGCGAGTGCTTCAGCATTGCCGGGCTCAAAGATCCAGCGCGCATCGGCGATCAACCAGGCTGAATCGCCCACATCACTGGCGATGCAGGGCAGACCACAGGCCATCGCCTCGCCGATCACATTGGAAAAGCCCTCCCCGTAACTGGAGGAAGAGACCACACAGTCCAGCGTGGGATACACCTGGGGCAAGTCTGTGCGCACGGGCTCCCAGGAAACACGCCCCGCGATACCCAGCGTCTCCGCCAGTTGCCGCAGTTCTCCGGCATAAGGTTCGTCTCCACTGCCGATGATGCGGCCGCGTGCATGAGGCACCAGTGCCAGAGCGCGGAGGAAGGTCCCGTGATCCTTCATCGGGTGCAGTCTGCCCACCACGGTAAACGTATCTCCATGCAGGGCAGGGGAGTGGTGGCCCCAGCGCTCGGCTTCAATGGCGTTCGGGATCACCTCAAAGGATGGCTCCGGGTACCCTTGGCCCACATACCATTTCCGCCCCGCATGGGAGTTGGCAATGATCCGGTCTGCAAAACCTGAAAACAGGCAGTTGAGGCGGAAGCTCATCCTGCCCAGCAGCCCCCACGTCGCGGCATCCGTGCTGGAATCCCGGATACCCCACACGATTCCCGGCCAGCCACAGAAGGGCTTCAGCATGAGGGCCATCAGATTGGATTCGTGGAGGTAGCCATGAATTACCTGGGGCCTGAGATCACGCATGATTTTAACAAGGCGAAAAAAGAACCCCGCCAGATCCCAGCGTGACTTCTTACCCACGCAAATCGTGCGAATGTTTGCCGCTCGCAATTCGGCTTCAAAAACACCCGTGTAAAAATGCACCACGGTGATGTCGAAGTCGCCTCTGGCAGCCAGGGCCTTGGCCAGGGCCGTCATCTGCCGCTGAGCTCCGCCGGGCCCAAGATCCCGGATGAGGAAAGCGATGCGACAAGGCTGAACGGGTGGCGGCATTATGAGAAACTATAATCTCAATAATCCCAGCCTGGCAATTAAGGAATCTTGATATTGGCCGCTCGCGGAGTGAAGAAAGCACTCCTAGCAGGGATGCAGGCGAATTTTTAGCGCTACTCGATCTTCACCAGCTTGGTGGAAACCTGCTGGCGCACTGGCACCTTCTGCCCCTGCACATCCAGCGTGATGTCCGCCCGGAAAGCTCCAAAGGAAACGGTGCCGCGCTCGATGTCGAAGAGGATCTGCCCATAGGTCTTGGAGCCTTTGCCGATGCTCACAGGGCGGGCCTCGATGGCGTTCGCATCATTCGTCATGTCACCTTCAAAGCTGATCTTCGCATGCGGTCCCGTATCGTAGTTCACGATGGCGTCGAATTTCACCCGCAGGTCCACCTTCACCGTGCCAGCACTGGGGAATTTGATCGTCTCTTGGGAGGTCCAGCGGTCGCCAGGTTTTACCTGGATGTGCGGCAGCCCCATCTCGAGCGAGCGCCGATACAGCTCCGCCACTTCTTTTGCTTCCGCGATCCCGGAAAGGGAAGGATTACCCAGAGCCGTCGGGGACATGGCTCCTGTGTCCTTCACTTCCACAAACTTGTCCTTGCCGTCATAGACGAGGATGAAGGACTTGCCCACACTCTGGCCGATGGATGACTGGATCATCGGATGAGCGTCCTTAAGATTCGTCGAGTCAAACGCCTGCTTTTTCCCCTGCAACATGACCTCCCCTGCCATCGCTTCGAAGGTCACTCGCGCCTCTTTCGTGCCTTCCGGTTCCCCCGTCACTTGGATCACGGTGGTCTGTTTCACCTTCATTTTCACCTCATCGGCCTTTTTGGCAGAAGGCAGCCCGGTAAAGGTCTCGGTGGTGGTTTCCTGAGTGTAGGTTTTTCCAGGCAGCCAGCGCAGGTTTAGCGACACCGGTTCCTCCTGGGCCAGCAGTGCAGGGCTGGTGAGCAGGGCGGCCAAAAGGACCCCATGGCGGGCGGCGGAAAGGAAGGAAATCATCGCGGACTGGAGCTAAGGGCAAAACCCGCCCGTCTGCAACTGCGGTCACAAGAATGCGCGTGTGCGTCATTGTCAAACCAGCCCGCCTTGCCCATGCTGCATGCTCACCATGACTCCCGTCATCCAGACTCTGGCAGATCTCGTCCGCATCAACAGCGTCAACTCCTCCTATGACGGCGGCCCTGGCGAGCGCGAGGTGGCCACCTACGTTCACCAGTTTTTCCAGCAGCGCGGCATCGAAGTGTGGGAGCAGGAGGTTTTCCCCGGTCGCCCCAATGTCCTCGCCCGCCTGCCAGGGAAAAATCCCCATCGTCGCCTCGTTCTGGAGGCCCATACAGACACCGTCTCCGTCCAGGGCATGACCATCCCGCCCTTTGACCCCGTCATTCGGGAAGGCCGCATGTATGGCCGGGGCAGTTGCGATACCAAGGCCGGACTCGCCACCATGATGCATGCCCTCGCTTCGCTCAAGGAGGAGGGCATCACCCCTCCGTGCGAGATCCTCCTGGCCGCCGTCGTGGACGAGGAGTACTCCTACCGGGGCGTGGTGAAACTGTGCGAAGATTTAAAAGCCGACGCCGCCATCGTGGCCGAGCCTACAGAACTGCGCGCCATCATCGCGACCAAAGGCGTGCTGCGCTGCCGCATCCTTGTCCATGGCCGCGCCGCCCATAGCTCCAAGCCCCACCTCGGCATCAATGCCATCACCGGCATGGCCCGCGTCATCGCCGCCATTGAGGCTGACAATGCCCGCCTAGCCACCCTGCGCCATCCGCTGGCAGGGGAGGGGACTTGCAACATCGGCGTCATCCACGGTGGCGTGCAGGTGAACTTCGTGCCCGACCGCTGCGCCATCGAGATTGATCGCCGCCTCCTTCCTGGCGAGCGTGCGGAGGATGCCGTGCGCCAATACCAGGCATTGCTGGCCTCCATCCCAGGCCTCCAGGCCGAGGTGGAGTTCCCCCTCCTCCTCGTGGATGAGGGGCTGGACACTCCCGCCCAGGCCGATGTGGTCCACACCGCTAGCCAAGTACTCACCGAGCTGGGCCTCGATCCCGCCCCCGGCGGCGTCCCCTTCGGCTGCGATGCCAGCAAGCTCTCCCGCGCCGGCATCCCCAGCATCGTCTTCGGCCCCGGCAGCATTGATCGCGCCCACACCGTGGATGAATCCATCGAGCTCCACCAAGTCCAGCTCGCCTACGAGTTCCAACGAAGATTCCTCCTCAGCTTCACGTAGCACCTCTCAGCGCCACCCTTCAGTGCTAGCAAAATGAACTCTCCCTCCTGCTTCTGCCCCTCGCACTGAATACTGAACACTGAACACTGAACACTGAACACTGAACACTGAATACTGAATACTGAATACTGAATACCGATCCCCATGTCCACCCTCTCCCGCCGCCAGTTCCTCACCACCGCAGCCACCGCCGCTCTTGGCACCCAGATGAGCAGTTGCGCCACCCTCGCCAGCGGTAGCGCCATTGATGCCCATGTCCATGTTTGGACGCCTGATACCCAGCGCTACCCCCTTGCCTCTGGTTTCGAAAAGAAAAACATGGCCCCTGCCAGCTTCACGCCGGAGCAGCTCTTTGCCCATTGCAAACCCGAAGGCGTCAGCCGCATCGTCCTCATTCAGATGAGCTTCTATCGGTATGACAACCGCTACATGCTCGATGCCATCGCCGCCCACCCCGGCGCCTTCTCCGGCGTCGCCATCATTGACGAAAATGCCCCCGACGTCCGTGGCCGCATGAAGGCCCTGGCCAAACAAGGCGTGCGCGGTTTCCGCATCTACACCGCCAGCAAGGATGTCGAAGCCTGGCTCGCCACCCCCGGCATGCAGGAAATGTGGAAAGTCGCCGCTGATGAAGGCCTGAACATCTGCCTCCTCATCAATCCCGAAACCCTCGCCGCCGTGGACAAGATGTGCATCAAGTATCCCCAGACCCCCGTCGTGGTGGACCACTTCGCCCGCGTCGGCATGGCCGGCCCCGTCACCCGCGCCCATCTCGACCGCCTGCTGCATCTATCCGTCCACAAAAAGCTCACTCTCAAAACCTCCGCATTCTACGCCCTGGGGAAAAAGACCCCGCCCTACACCGACCTCGCCCCCATGATCAAAGAGTGCCGCGACTACTTCGGTGCCGATCGCCTCATGTGGGCCAGCGACTGCCCCTTCCAGGTGGACCCCGGCCACACCTACAAAGACTCCATCGCCCTCATCCGCGACCACCTCGACTTCCTCACCCCCAGCGAAAAAGCCGCCATGCTCGGCAAAACCGCCGAACGCGTGTTCTTTGGGGCTTAGGGCGTGCGTGAATCAGCGGGTTGTGCCCGGCTCGGGCGGAGCATTACTGCGGTGGGTAGTGATGCGGAGTCGAGTACCTGTGCAAGTTCTAGAGTTGGCTCCCTTGACGTTGCAAGCCGATCACTTCACGAAGCTGCCATTGCGCCATTTTTTGAGAAAGTGAACCACGTCATCCGCACTAATCGGACGATTCGATAGCAATCCTGGGGCGTTGATCAGTTTCGGCACTTTCTCCAGAAGGCCGGCCGTTACCGCCGCATCGTCTGCATGCAGATTACCTCCGGCGGAAGCATAGGCAGCAATCACACCGGCCACATCGAGCTTTACGGACGTCAGTGCATGGTATTGGAGAGCACGGGCAGCGTTCGGCTTGTCTAAAAATTCGCCAAGTGTATCTGGAGTAGGCCCCAATAGCAGGTTAGCGTCCTGTTCTAGCAAAAAAGCATTGCTTGCCTCAATCAGATTCACGGGTTTTCCGCTCTGCAACTCTGCGACCAAGGCGCGTGCTTGTTTGGAATCAGGAGCACTCGTCTTTAGCATGGTGATCAGTGAAGACCTGCTAAATCGATTGGATGCGATTGAAGCCAGCAGAGATCGCGCTTCGTCTGGCGACAAATGGCCGCTGATCAGGCCGGGCACAATGCTGTTGTACAGTTTCACCTCACAGTCAGCAGAGACGAGAGCGTTCTCGTAGGCGGGAGTTTCAGACACCCCTTGATGCAGTTCGACCAACTCGGACAATTGACGTTTGGCTGCCTCTGCATTCCCATCGGTCCACAGGATACTCACGCTGGCAGCTTGTTTCCAAGCCGTCCTGACCTCTGGCAATTTGGCTCCGCCATCCGCAGGCGTCAGGTTGGCTGGCATGCTGGTTATTGTCGGAGTCTTCTTCGATGAAGCCGCCGCTGCCGTTTGTTCTGTCTGCTTGTCACAAGACGCGGAGCACACAGCGATGAATACCGCGAGGGCACGGAGTATGGATTGAGAGTGTTTTTTCATTATGGTCAGTCGGTTCCCGCTGGTGGTGTGGTGCCAGAACCTGGGGCCAAATTGAACTTTCCGAGGGCACCTGTTCCATAGGATTGAACCACTTTGATGCTCACAAAAAAGACTTTTCGCTTGGTCGGATACAGTCTTGCCTGGCATCTTTTCCTGAAGCGTTTTGTAATGAGCAGTTGCGACTACGTTGTCCTGCGAACAAGATCGAATTCCTTCTGAAAACTTACTGGCTTGAGGTGGGGCATTGGTCGTTGAAATGGAACATCCAGCTTTGCGGAAGATGAAAACTATTTGTGAACTTGTTGAAATCGTTCTGAAAGATAGAAAGGAAGGGTCTCACACATCATCGTGTGGGCCTCCGACCAAGGTGCCCCAGCCACTTGAAGACAATGGATATCCCGCAGATTTGATCGAATTTTATACATTATGCAGCGGGCTTTACTATTTACCCAAAGATCCCTACCGATACAGGCTCGTTCGGCCAGATGAGTTTATCCGGGCGGATTACAGCGACCATTTGTGGCATGCGTCGCATCGAAAAGATCTCTTGAAGAATGGAATAGCGAAAGATCAATATATCATCGCTACTCTCGACGAAGTTGGTGCGACTATCGTCATTGATCTTTCACAGAGATTTCTTGGTCGATGCTACAGAGTGTATTACGATACGTTTGGGACCCCACAAGCCCCAATTATTGCGACTTCTTTTACTGATCTTCTTAACTTGCTAATTCTTGAAGCTTTTGAGTTCGATGAAGAACTAAAATGCTATGGCTATTTCGGAGACGCAAATCTTTTGCCTGAAAGGGTTAGTCATGAGGTTTTGTATGAGACGCGCTGGCAAAATTTTCCGAAACCATGGGAGATAGATTCGTTCTGGGCGGACCTGAAGCGGCAGCAAGACAAAGCCTGACTATCTGCGCACCTTCTACCTCCAGACCATGAACAACTGGTTACACAACAAGCATCTGCCAGGCAAAAAGGCCACAACCTCCTACCTTTCCATGAAAACCTACATTCTTGTTGGTGCTCTCTTGGTGTTCACACAGCTTGCTAAGTCTAGTGGCCGTAATGCACCAAGTGAGGTCAAGGCATCTGACTGTGTTCGATTCATCATGGATGCCAAAATGCGTCTCGATAAACACCCCGTGGACGATCAACCAGACGAGGTTTTTACTTCTATGGATTATGCTTTATCCAAAAGCGACAGCATTACTGGAGTCCTCGGAGTTGTGTCGCTTTGGTCGAAGGGTAAGGATGGACTTGTTGAGCTGGTTTGGTGGCGACAACAGGACGCAACGGTGCGGAGAGCAGCGCTTCTTTTGTTCTATTCGATGAAAAAAGAAGAAGCCTCTGGCTTTCCAGGGTTTGAATCATTCGCAAAACGATTTGAAGCTGGTGAAGCCGAAAGTAGGGCAAAAGAGATCGCTGAAATGAAGGTAGTTGCTCAAGCGAGTAGAGGCGATTTGATGAAATCCTTGGGCGTTCCAAAGTGAACGCACTGGCCTTCAGCCTGCGACGCCTCGCCAACCCACCCCGGCCGGTGGCTGAGCTTGGCAATATGCCAGCGGGGTAAGTCCATCGTGTTTAGCGGTGTCTTGAGGGTATCCGTCAAACCAAGCCCCGTATGAGAATTATTAAGAAAGAAAAAAGATGCCAAAAGAAAAAAAGATGCCGGGCACTCAGTGCTCGGGAAGCCGCTTTGCCGCTGCCAGGTATCCGAGTGGAACACCTACCGGCCCGATTAGAACCTTTGAAGTTAATGCCTCGAATTTGAGAAGATGATGAAGCATTTTACAGAACGAGTTGGTCAGCTGATTGTCGAGCAAATTCCAAGCTTCAAATTCAAGAAGCGAGAAGGCAAATTGTTCCGATTGACTGACAACGGTTGGCAGGCAATCGCGCTTGAAGTTCTGCCGACGGCGTCACAAGGCATTGGTAAACTTGCCGCCCATGCACAAGTTCGACATGAACAAATTGAATCGCTTTACTCGCAATATCACCCCTTCTTGCAACCGAAGGAAGTGAAGCTCCATGCAACACTTACCGTGAATTGCGACGGTCTGCTGCAAAATCAAACCTTGGCTCACGGGTTTGGTCTCGATCCTGCCTCCGTAAGTGCCTTTGCGGAAGCCTATGCAGAGGCAATCAAATCCGATGTGATTCCGTGGCTAGATAAGTTTTCGGATGAACAAGCACTCTTCATCGGTCTTGCTGACAGTGATCCGATGAAATG
Organism: Prosthecobacter dejongeii; assembly: GCF_014203045.1. Lineage (NCBI taxonomy): Bacteria > Pseudomonadati > Verrucomicrobiota > Verrucomicrobiia > Verrucomicrobiales > Verrucomicrobiaceae > Prosthecobacter > Prosthecobacter dejongeii. The sequence continues at coordinate 250,491 of NZ_JACHIF010000010.1, read as the reverse complement.
GGCAACATCCGATCGTCTTACCCGCTTTCCTGTATTGATGGCTATTTTGGCCAGACGTGGCGACATTGTGGGTTTCGATTCAGCAGCAGCTGAGTTCCAAGATTGGTGCAAGCAAAAGCACGCTTTGGTTTACGCTCCGTTGGCTGCGGCGATGCTCAAGATGCGTCCTGTTCATGAATTGCCGCCGCCCTAAACCCCAACTAGGATTCATCAACCTATGACCTGCCGTATGACGAGACTGATTTGCATACTGCTAACGTTGCCTTTTTCACTGGGCGGCCCGGCGACCAAAACGATGCCAGGCAAGAATGGCACTCAGTTAAGCCGCTGCTCGATCGTGTTCGCGGTGGGGGATTTTTTGGGACTCTTCAACAGATGAAAGGGAATTAGTGTTAACCATGAATAGAGTAAAAGATGCCAGGCAATCAATGCTTGCCATAATAAAAGATGCGAGGCAATCAGTGCTTAACCAGGAAGGCAACATTAGGTATGAAGATAAAACGGATAAAAGTTGGAGTGCTTTTTATAACCTTACTCATTGTTAGTGTATCCATCAGTAGCTTCATTGATATCGTCAGACGATACGAAGCCGGGTTTGGTCAGAAAAGGGTTGTTGTCCTGGCGAATGCTCTCAAAGAGTATCACCAATTGAACGAGAGACTGCCTGTTCAATTGGTGAAGGATTTTGACGAAATGGGATTATTTTGTGACACTCAGGGTATTAAGTTCAATTTTATTGATCTTGATGCAGATAAATTTCAATTGTCATATGAGCCTAAACATAGTTTCAAACTTTTCTCGAAACCAATTCCGGGGAAGCTAGTTGTGAGGTGGGAAAAAGGCATGAGCGAAGTCCTCATACAAAATTCAATCCCTCGACCGTGATGGAGGGCAGCACTTGCGTATGCCATTTAAGCGTGGCACCAAGTGCTAACAATGAAAAGAATCAAAGATAGCCCGTTCATGATCCTGTTAGTCACATTTACAGTGATTGCATTTTTAGCTGCATTTGCTTGGCTGTCTGTTTCGAAGCAGTTAGGAGAAAAATTTAAGGGGATGATTTTCCTTTTTGCGGAATCGCTAGATGCTGCGTCTGATGCTCATCTGCTCAAGTCAGAAACCCATCAAAAGACTAAGTAGAATAAGCGTTAGCAACAACGACTAGCCTTGCTGTTCCACGGTATTCAAACGCATGAGGTGCCGTGACCGTATAGTCCTATGAACACCCATGTGTTCAAGAGTCTTGTTCCTTCATTAAAAGCTCCTGCCCCAACGCTCTCCGCAGAGTCTGATAATAAGGTGACATGCAACCAGCCTGCATGGGAAACAGCAAGGGAGCGATCAGAAATAGATCCTAGGCCTGCCCTTCACACTTGCTGCACTTGCTTGTTGTCAGAACTGGCGGGCCTCGCTATCCTGGTCATCGCGCGGCGGTGTACTGCTGCTGGGCGGCTTTTTTTGATCTCTCATGCTCTCTCTCCCTGTTGTTAAGGTGGGTTCCGTGCCGGTGGATGGCACGCAGCCGTTGTTCATTCTCGGTCCCTGTGTCATCGAGAGTGAGGAATTCATTTGGGATGTGGCCGAGAAGCTGGGGGCCATCGCCAACAGCCTGCGCCTGAAATGGGTCTTTAAGGCCTCCTATGACAAGGCGAATCGCAGCGCCATCAGTTCGTATCGTGGTCTGGGCGTGGAAAAAGGCTGCCGCATCCTGGCCGAGATCGGCGCAAAGCTGGGCGTGCCTGTGACCACAGACGTGCATTCGCCTGAGGAGGCAAAGATCGCCGCCGAGCACATTGATCTGCTGCAAATTCCGGCCTTTCTCAGTCGCCAGACGGACCTCATCCTCACCGCCGGTGAGACCGGGCGCGCGGTGAATGTGAAGAAGGGCCAGTTCATGGCCCCCTGGGATGTGAAAAACATCGCTGAAAAACTCGTCAGCGTGGGCTGCGAAAACTTTCTTTTTACTGAACGCGGCACGACCTTTGGTTATCAAAACTTGGTAACGGATATGAGGTCGCTATACTGGATGCGGGAGCTGGGCTATCGGGTCATTTTTGACGCGACTCATTCCGTCCAACGTCCGGGTGGGCTTGGTACCACCACGGGTGGCGATGGCAAGCTAGCCCCGGTTTTAGCCCGGGCAGCCGTAGCGGCAGGTTGCGACGGTGTTTTCATGGAAACGCATCCAAATCCGGCCAAGGCGCTGTCCGATGGGCCGAATCAGGTGCCCATGTCAGACATCGCCCATGTGGTGGAGAAACTGCGGCGGATTCACAGTCTGGTGACGGAGGATTCTTAACATGAGGTCAGGCAATACTCTGAGAACGCTGCGCCCTTGGGTGGGGCTGGGATTGCTGACCCTCGCAGCAGTGGCCCTGGCACAGACCACGGAGGCCCCCGCTGAAGGCGGCATGAGCGCCTTTGGCAAAATGATCCCGCTGGGATTTGTGAATGAAAACGTCACGGTGCCTTCCTTTAATGAGGGGCGTGCATCCTCGCTTTTAACCGCGAAAACACTGACCCGCCTGGATGAGTCTCGCCTGGGGGCTGAGGGCGTGGTGGTGGAGATTTATGGCAAGACCCCCGCAGAAAATATGCGGGTGGACCTGAAAAGCGCCGTCTATCACATGGATGAAAAGATCCTCCGCAGTGGCGAGCGCAGCCGGGTGGCCCGGACAGATTTCGAAATGGAGGGGGACAGCATGGTCTTCGACACCACGCAATCCATCGGCAGCATGAAAGGCCGCGTGCGCACATTGATCTTTGACACGGGCGCGGTCTCTGGCAAATCGGAGGGGAGCCAACCATCCAACTGATTTTATGAGAACGATCACCACCATCGCCCTAGCCGCCCTCGGCCTGGTTCAGTTTGCCAGTGGGCAGGGCGCATCGCGTCTCACCACGCCCTCCAGCGATCAGAAAAAGCAGCTCCAAGCCGCCGCCGAAAAGCTGCGCGCAGCCCAGTCCAATGGCGAGCTGGACAAGGCCAAAGAAACCGCCAAGGGGCTGATGGGAAAGCTGCCCAGCAATCTCACCGATGCGGCCAAAGCAGCCCTGCAATCCCCCGAAGTGAAAGCCCAGGCAGCGGAAGCGGCCAAAGCAGCGGCGAAGACCCTGCTGCCAGAAGCCCAGAAAATGATGGGTGCACCTGGTGATTTACCCGCCACGGATGCCCCTCCCGCCGCTGCGGCGGCTGTGCCTGCGGCGGATCAACCCCCTGCGGCTCCTCAAGGTCCCGTTCCACAACTTTTGCAGCCTCTGAATCAAGCACCGGCCAATGCCGCTGGCCGAAACCCCATGGCTGTGATTGAGGCCGATAGCTCGGTCTTCAATCCCGAGACAGGCATCCTGATCTACACGGGCAATGTCCGCGCTCGGCATCCACAGTTTTACATCGAGTGTGAAGAGCTCACCGTGCACCTGAATCAGGCGAAGGATGACAAAACGAAACCCAAGCCCGCCGTGAAATCCGACGCCATCTTGGCCAAAGGGGGCGGTGCAGGCAAAGATAACCCAGTGAAAAAGGCCATCGCTACGGGGCCCATGGTGCGCATCGAAAAAGCCGATCCTGAAGGCAAACTCCAGCGCGCCTTTTGCCGCAATGCCGTCTATGATGGCACGACGGGCATCATCACCATGCGCGACAACCCGCAAGTGCAGACCGATAACGTGATGCAGACCGCGATCACCCCAGACACCGTGATGACCTTCGATGAGAAGGGGAACTTTAACTCCAACCGCCGCACGCGGACAGTGATCCTGTCCGAAGAAGAAGGCGCGGGTGCGTCACGCAATAACCTGTAATTTTTTCCTTCACTGGCATGTCAGCCGCACGCACCAAGCGTCCACGCACTTCCGCCGACTCGGCCCCCATCTGGGAGGGCGAACCGACGGCTCAATCCCGCGCGGATTCCGCTGCCGGTAAGGATGAAAGCAGCATCCTTCTTCACACCGAAGGCCTGAAAAAAGTCTATGATGGCCGCGCTGTGGTCAACGGCGTGGACATCGAAGTGAAAGCCGGAGAAATCGTCGGCCTCTTGGGCCCGAACGGGGCTGGCAAGACCACCACGTTCTACATGATCGTCGGCCTCGTTCGTCCGAACGGCGGGAAGGTCATGTTCGATGGCAATGATGCCACGGAACAGCCGATGTTTAAGCGCGCGCGTCTCGGCATGGGTTACCTGCCGCAGGAGGAGTCCATCTTTCGTCGTCTCACCGTAAAGGAAAACATCCTGGCGGTGATGGAGACGCAGAGTTACACGAAAAAAGAGCGCGAAGAGCAGTGCCAGCAGCTCATGGAAAAGTTCGGCATTGACCATGTGGCAGACAATTTGGCCCTCACCCTTTCCGGGGGTGAAAAACGCCGTCTTACCATCGCCCGCAGCCTCGTCACAGAGCCGAAGTTGCTCATGCTGGATGAGCCTTTCAGCGGCGTGGACCCCATCGCCGTCAGCGAGATCCAGGACATCATCCGCATGCTTCGTCGTGCAGGCCTAGCCATCCTGATCACCGATCACAATGTACGCGAAACGCTGAACATTGTGGACCGTGCGTACCTCATTTACGAAGGTCAAGTGAGACGCCATGGAACCAAAGACTTCCTCGTCAACGATCCTGAAGCCCGCCGCCTTTATTTGGGCGAAGACTTCACGATGTAATACCCTTTCCCCCAAGCTATTTCAACCAACCCCAATACAGGAGGATACATACCATGCAAAAACATAACGTGAACCTGCCGATCGTCATCACTGGCCGTCATATCGAGATCACAGATGCCATCCGTGAATACTCTCATAAGAAGATCGAGAGCCTCCACTTGGACTACCCGCGAATCATTGAAGCGAAAATCATTCTGGATGTGGAGCACCACCGTCAGATCGCTGAAATCATCCTGTTCTGCGCTGACCACATCCATATCGAAGTCAAGAGCACCACAGAAGACATCTATGCCTCGATCGACGAGTCCATCTCCAAGATCGCGCGCCGGATGCGCAAGTTTAAGACTCGCCTCCTGAAGAGTCACCGCCCTCGCAAGGATGGCAGCATCCGTCACCTGGAGCAGAAGGTTTTCCACGCCGACGACCTTCACAGCGAAGTCGAAACCGTCGAGCACGCCTACGTTCACCAGGAGCAGTACAAGGTGCGCCCGCTCTACCCAGATGAAGCCATCATGGACCTCGAAATCAATGATCGTCCGTTCGTGGTCTTCCACAACCAGACGACTCACAAACTGGCCATCATGTTCCGCCGTAAGGATGGTGAATACGGCCTGATCGAGCCTGAAGACAAGGCTGCTGCGGCTGCTTAATCTTCACGATTGAGTCTTTCCCAGAACCTCAAACACGTTCGCGTGTTTGAGGTTTTTTTGTGTCAGGCTTCGGATGAGCGTCTGAGGCCTTTTAAACTGGTCCACCCGTTAGCGGGATGTTTTGGCCGTTCATGTAGGCGGAAGCATCGCTGGCGAGAAAGGCGACTACGGAGGCAACGTCTTCCGGCACGGCCAAGCGACGCAGCGGCACCTTGCGGGCCTCGGCCTCTTTCAGACGCGCAGGGACATTGTCCGTCAGTTCCGTGACTGTCATGCCGGGGGAGATCATGTTTGTGGTGATCTGTTGCGGCCCGAGTTCCTGGGCCATGCAGCGCACCGCTCCCCACAGCGCCTGCTTGGCACTGACATAAGCGGCCAGTTTCGCCGGCGGTGGGCCAAAGAGGTAAGAGGTGCCAAGGAAGATGAAGCGACCAAATCGGCGCTCGATCATGCCCGGGGCCGCCGCTTTCACCAAGGCTGTCGCAGCCCCCACATGCACCCGCCAGCAGTCGCGATAATCAGTGGGGGAAAGTTCTTGTACACTGAGGTTTTTCAGCGGCTGGCTGGCGCAGTGGACAATGACATCCACACTCCCGAAATCGCGAATGACTCTCTTCGTGAGTTCTTCTGCTGCGTCTTCTTTGGAGAGGTCAATGCTGTAAGCTTGGCAGCGCACTTCTTTCTCTCGAATGCTGTGAGAAATTTCCTCGGCGGCGGCCTGATTGGAATGGTAGCTGATGGCCACGTGAAAGCCTGCCTCAGCCAGAGCGATAGCGGTGGCAGCCCCGATACCACGTGAACCACCCGTGACCAGAGCCACGCGCGTCTCTGTTTGTTTGGGCGTAGCCTCTACCACCGCGAGACTGGTGGCCATTTTGACCTTGGCTTGGCCTGTCATCACAGGCTCAGACTGTTTATTAAAACCGCGAAGCGCCAGATGCAGCACGGAGGCACCTGTGGAGACTTCCATGATCTCTGCCTCGATCCGCACGGTTTCACCGACGAAAATCGGCTTGGTCCACTCCATGGACTGGCTCATCCACACCGCGCCTGGGCCGGGGACCTTCATACCAATGAGGCGGGAAACGATGGCCGTCTGGATCGCCCCGTGAGCGATCGGGCGCGCGTAACCAAAACCGCGTGCAGCATCCGTCTTGAGGTGGACTGGATTGCGATCCCCTGAAAACTCGGCAAAGCGTTCCACAAATTCAGGAGAGAGGTGGACCTCTTCACTGAAAACCATTCCTTGCTTGAAAGCCTCGATCATAGGGGAAAGTGAGCGATTTTTTAGGGACTCAGGTGTGGCTGCAAACAAAGCACAATCCTGTCTCCGGTCTAGATAGTGTTGGTAACGTAGCTCTCTGAGCCGCTGGTGGAAAATAAGCGGGCGGGCACCCCGATAACCACGCCATTTTCAGGAACATCCTGGAGAACGACAGAGTTGGCGGAAATCAAAGCATGATTGCCAATCTTGACGGTGCCAGAAACGCAGGCCCCAGGACCGACATAAACATTGTCGCCCAGGGTAGGCACCCCTGAGGTGGGACCACGGCTGGCCCGGCCCAATGTTACGCCTTGCGTCAGTGTCAAATTTTTGCCCACCGTGACCCCAGGATTCACCCATATACAGCCCCAGTGCGCCAAGTAAAACCCTGGGCCAATGCGGCAAGTCAGTGGCACGCGCACTCCATAGATGGTGCTCACGCGCTGAAACCAGTAGAGCATCGGGAAGTAGAGCGTAAACTTGCGCAGTTTCGACTGACGCAGGAACTGACAAATCCGAAACAAAGCAACGTAACGGTAGCCTGGGTTTCGGAAAAAATGGAACATGAAGTGGCCCCATCCGCCCTTTCCATCCTGGCGGAAGAGATCGCAGAATAAAAGCGTGCGCAGTTCTCCTAGTGTTTTAGCGAGAGACAGATCCTGGTCGTTCATGAGGCCGCTGAGAAAGGGGTAAGCATTTTGAGCGACGATTCCCTGCGCTTTGCAACATCATTCCACAAACGGTTTTGTCGAAAAATGTCTAAACTGACAGCTTAGATGCCCTTTTCTTCAAGCATGAGGCGAATGAGTTTCACTGAGGTCATGTCCAGCGTCTCTTCGGGAGTAAAGGAGACATTGAAGGTCTCTTCCACCGCCATGACGAGGCTCAGGTGGGTCACAGAATCCCAAGCGGGCAGGACGTCGGGGCTGAGGTCATCGTTGATTTCGCTCGCGGGAACATTGAGCAAGGCGGAGAGTACGGAGTGGAGTTTTTGAGTCTGTTCGGGAGTCATAACTGGGTGAAAATACCTTCAGGAGAAAGACAGTCAGGGAGAGGACGCGGCTTTGCCAACGGTAAAATCCATTGTTTGCCATTGTTTTCAAACCCGTGGTTAGGAAGAAACAGTGCCGCAGGTTGGTTTTTGGCCGTAGGGAAAAAATCTGCGGTCAAGGTGGTTGCGCCTTTGCTGGCGAGTAGCTTTTCCAGGATGGCCAGCATGGCAGTTTCCACCTTTCGCCCAATGACGCGACAGCTCATGAGGAAGGTATCCAGATACCAAGCACCACTTTCTTCTGATGGTGTGGCGATGAGGATGCCAACGACGCCATTGTCACCGAATTTGTCCTGCACGCGGAACCAGAGGACTTGGGCCCCGCCATCCATCATCGCTTGCAGATCTGCGGCTGAGTGGCGGCGGGTGGTCAGGTTAAACTGATTCGTTTTGCCGAGCAGTTGGACGATGCGGGGCAGCACGGTTTCATCGGCCAGCCCAGCGGTCATTTTCATTTCGAGCCCGGCTAGGAAGTCGTCCAAGGAGGTGGCTTGGGTATGCATTTCCTTGCGTAGAGCTTCCTGCTCATACAATCCTGCGCGCAGGAGGTCTTCCTTCACCAGGGCGGCAAAGTCAAAGCAGCCGCATTCAGCCAGCGCTTTGGCATAACCGAGCGGGCTTGCTGGGGCCTCAATGACGGTGACCTCGGGCAATTGCCCCCGCACCCATTCTCGTTCGGTCGGGTTGTCATCGAAAAAGACGAGGGCGTCTGTGCCAATGTTAAGGTGACTGGCGATGCGTCGCAGGCTAGTGGCCTTGTCTTCCCAGTGAGCCTCAAAGGCTGAAAAGTGCCGCCGACGCAGTAGGGAGGCCGGGTGGTGATCCAGTGCTTGGACGGCATCCACCTCATTGTTCTTGCTGGCAACGGCCAGTAACACGCCTGCGTCGCGAAGGGCCAGGATGCGTTTATGGAAATCCACAAACACATTGCCTGGATAGTCAGGTCCTAAGGCGATCCCCTCCAGTCCCGCCTCTCCCAGCACGCCTCCCCAGAGGGTGTTGTCTAAATCTAGCACCAGGCATTTTTTCGGAGTGACCGTGAGGGAGCGTAGCCTGCGCGCAAAAGCCGCAGCTAGGGCGCTCATGGCTTCCAGGCTCAGCGGGGCCTTGGCCAGGTAAGTCATGCGCTCATCATTCCAGTGGCGCATCCCCACCTCCGCTGCTGCTCGTGCGGCATCCAGGATCGCCGTGCCGGGAAGGCGGCCGCAGACTGCGGCGAGGGCATCATTCAGGCTTTGAATGAAGCTGATCTGGGACGTGGCCAAAGTGGAGTCTGCCATGCCAGCGGCCAGCCAGGGCAGGGGGGCGAAGTTCGCCATCAGCACGGTGGCTTGTGTCCGCGAGCGGATCTCTTCTGCAACCTGTTGGAGCCTGGAAATGGCACGTGTCTTCAGTGCCTCTTGATCCTCGGGTGAAAGGCTGATGAAATGATACCCCGCTTCAGGGACCCAATCTTCAATCCGTGGCAGGATGAGTACCACGTCTGGCTGGGCCTGATAAAGCAGGCTGGAGGGATCGCAGGCTTGTTGCTCGATCTGGCCAAACGGAGCTAGCCATAGATCCAGCAAGAATCCTTGCGCGGCCGCTTCAACGACCAAGCAGGGTTTCATCAAGTCCACCGTGAAGGTGGAAAGCACAGCGATGCTTTTCTTGATCAAATTCGGATCTGCCTCAGCCAAGATGGCCTGAGACTGCTGGACGAACTCCGTCCGAGTCAGGGCGGCTGAGGGCTTGCGTGCTGGAGTCACCGTCGAGGACACTGGTTAAAAAAGGATTTAAGAGGCTTGGCGTCGTGAGTAGGATAACATGTGGCTTAACACAAGGGATGAATGCGGTGCAGGGTGAGCTGGAGGGCAAATCTGAAGGGGAAACGCAACCTCCGTCCACTTTCCCTCTGAAGATCTGCAGGGGGACTTTCGTAGTTGGAAGCTCTTCATGAACGTTCTCTCTCTTTCTGGCCGAAAGGCCATCGTCACCGGCAGTGCCCGGGGTATCGGGTATGCCATCGCTGAACGGCTGCTGCAGTCCGGGGCGGCCGTTTGTCTTTGGGATGTGGATGCCACTGCGTTGGAGCAGGCGCAGAGGTCGCTTTCGGCTTCAGGTGAGGTAACTACGGCCCAGGTGGACATTACCAGCGCGGAATCCACGGAAGCTGCTGCTCAGAAAACTTTAGCTGTCTTTGGCAAGGTGGATCTCCTCGTGAACAACGCTGGCATCGCGGGAAACAATGCAAAGACTTGGGAACTGCGTCCTGAGGACTGGCGGCGGGTCATGGACATCAACCTCACGGGGACATTCCTCTGCTGTCGGGCCGTCATCCCGCATCTGCTGGCGAATGGCTATGGTCGAATCGTCAATGTCGCCTCCGTGGCAGGGAAGGAGGGGAATCCCAATGCTGCCCATTACAGTGCCTCCAAGGCGGGGGTGATCACCCTGACGAAGAGCTTGGGGAAGGAACTGGCCACCTCGAACATCCTGGTCAATTGCATCACCCCAGCGGTGATCGAAACAGACATCCTGCAGCAAATGACGCAGGCTCACATTGATTACATGCTTTCGAAGATCCCCATGGGCCGATTTGGCCAAAAGCATGAGGCAGCGGCTTTGGTGGCTTGGCTGTGCTCGGAGGAATGTTCATTCACCACCGGTGCTGTTTTTGATCTTTCGGGGGGACGCGCGACTTACTGAAATCAAGTCAGGCGGTTTTTTTGACCGTTATCACAAAGGGGGACGTCCTTAGGTGCGGTGCGTTTTGCTTCGTCAAAGAACAAAAAACGGGTGACATCTCCGCGTCTCTTCGCTACCCCCGGCGTTGACAAACCCGCTCACCGCTCCTTTTTAGCCAGCCCTTCCCGTGGGGCCCCCCGCACAACCACTTAGATCCGCACCTTTTCCCATTATGGACTTCATTGCCAAAAACATCGCCGAACTTTCGCCCTCCATGACCCTAGCCATCACCAGCCAGGCGAAGGCTCTGAAGAAGCAGGGTGTGGACGTCTTGAGCTTTGGCGCAGGCGAGCCTGACTTTGATACCCCCGCGCACATCACGGCGGCAGCCATTGAGGCCCTGAACACCGGCAAGACACGTTACACGGAGAGCTCTGGCCTCGTCGAACTGCGCGAAGCTCTGGCTGCCAAGCTGCTGATTGATAACGGCATCCAGTATGACCCCTCCCAGATCAGCGTGAACTGCGGCGCCAAGCATAGCTGCTACAACGCCATCGCCGCCTGCGTGAATCCTGGCGATGAAGTCATCATCCCTGCTCCTTACTGGACCAGCTATCCTGAAATGGTGAAGCTTGTGGGCGGTATCCCCGTGGTGGTGGAAACCAAGCTGGAAAATGACTGGAAGATCACTCCGGAAGAGTTCGAGGACGCCATGTCCCCGATGACCAAGATGATCATCATCAACAGCCCAGGCAACCCTACCGGTTCTGTTTACAGCAAAGAAGAGCTTCAGGCCCTGGGTGAAATCGCCGCTGCCGAAGACATCCTCATCCTGTCGGACGAAATTTACGAGAAGCTGGTCTATGGCGACAACAAGCACGTCAGCATCGCCAGCATCAGCAAAGATATTTTTGATCACACCATCACGATCAATGGCTTCTCCAAAGCCTACGCGATGACTGGCTGGCGCCTGGGTTACACCGCTGCTCCCAAGAAGATCGCCGACGCGATTGACACCATTCAGAGCCACACCACCAGCAACCCGACTTCGTTCGCGCAGTATGGTGCCATCGCCGCCCTTCAGGGAGATCAGCAGATCGTCGCTGACATGCGCGATGAGTTCGACGTGCGTCGCCAGTATATGCTGAGCCGCCTGCAGGCGATCAAGAACGTTAAGGTGATCGAGCCCCAGGGCGCTTTCTACTTCCTGGTTGGCATTGAGCCTATCGGCATCAAGTCCATCAACTTCTGCGAGAAGCTGCTGAGCAAGGGCAAAGTGGCCGCTGTTCCAGGGGTCGCTTTCGGTGCCGAATATACCGTGCGCTTCAGCTACGCGACAGGTCTGGATGTCATCAACGCCGGCATGGACCGCTTCGAAGAGTTCTGCGGTCAGCATTAATCGAAGAGTTCCAACTTCGTATGATTTTGGGGGCAGGTCATCTTGACCTGCCCCTTTTTGCTTATGCAAAGTCTCGCGTAGATCAGGTTTTTCTTTAATGACTAAGGTGTTTTGCCTTGTTCTTAAATCGGGGTTTTTATAAAAGATGACGTGCAAAATCAGTCGCGTCTCTTCTTTCTGTTAGTGGTCATCGTTTTGACTCTAGCGGTCTGGAGGAATTTCTCGAAAGAGGCTCCGCCCATCACCCCGGCGACTGCCGTGAATGCTGAAAAAGCTTTGGATAAGCAGGTTTCAGAAGAAACCTCCTCCCGTGTTATTCAGCATCTCCAGGAAGCTCCGCAGGCAGGTGCCGTGGCACAGAGTTTTACCCCAGACGGGACGAAAGTGCAGGTCGAGGTGCCAGCCAAGGTAGCTCAAGAAACCAGCGCCGCTCTGTCTCCTGCGGCGGCCTTATTGTCACAGAAGATTGATCTGACAGATCCAGTCAAACGTCAGCAATTGGTGAAGCAGTTGCGCCAGATAGAAGACTCTCAGCAGGCAAGCACGCGTCTCAAGGCAGAGCGGTTAGGGATTCCTTTGGTCGTTCATGAACCCGGCGGAACCAAGGCCATTTTAGTGGGTTTTGAGGGAGATCGACCGCTCTATCGGGCAGATCATAACGTGAATGCCGCCATTAGCTCGGGTGCTAATTTAATTCGTTCCATAGCCCCCTACAATGTGAGTGGCAGCGGTCTCAAATTGGGCCTTTGGGAGGCTGGTGGCATCCCCCGGGTGAGCCACCAAGAGTTTGGCCCAGGTGTGCGTATCACCATTGCGGATGGCAGTACCACTTTGTCAGATCATGCCAGCCATGTGGCTGGCACCATCATCGCACGGGGTTCCTCAGCCTCCGCACTGGGGATGGCCCCGGGTGCCGTCATTGCAGCCTATGACTCGACCAATGATAATTCTGAAATGGTGGCGGCCGGCGCTGCGGCACCAGCAGAGGCGGGTAAGATCTATATCTCGAACCATTCGTATGGTTTCATCAGTGGTTGGCGGCCTGAAACGGCCACTTGGTACGGCTCATTCACGGATGACGGAAACCCTGCCAACGATGTCGAAACTCGATTCGGCCGCTATGACCCCACCAGTGTGGCCTTGGACGGACTGCTCTTTAATCTGCCGTATTTCTTATCGTTCATGTCTTCGGGCAATGATCGGAATGATGACCCACCAGCTACGGGTGGAACCTGGGCGCAAGGGCCGGGAGGGACGACGCGTGCTTATGATCCGGCTCAACACCCCGCCAGTGATGGGGTTTACAAGTTGGGGTATGATGTGTTGGACAATGAAAAGACCTGTAAAAACGTCATTACCATCGGGGCCGTGAATGATGCCGTGAGTGCAGGGGTGAGGAATGCGGCCAATGGGACAATTACGGCCTTTAGTTCCACAGGTCCCGCTGACGATGGCCGTATCAAACCAGACATCGTAGTGAATGGGGCCAGCCTTACTTCAGCCATATCTACCGGAGACAGCGCATACGGTACGATGAGTGGGACGAGTATGGCGGCCCCGAATGCCAGCGGCTCCGCTCTGCTGCTGGTGGATTATTTCCAGCAGCGTTTTCCTGGCCAATCCATGCGGGCCAGCACGCTCAAGGGACTGCTGATTCACACGGCCAACGACATTGGCCGTGCTGGTCCCGATTACGAGTATGGCTGGGGCTTAATCAACGTCAAAGCTGCGGCGGATTTGATCAAAGCCGAAGCGGATAACGTGCGCATGCAGCAGATCACTGAGCAGGTGCTGGCGCAAGGAGGTGCAGATACCCACCGCTTCACCTGGGATGGCGTGAGCCCCATTCGCGTGACTCTCTGCTGGACGGACCCCGCCGGTGCTGCGTTTTTGACCCATGACAATCGTACCCGTGACCTCACCAACGATCTCAATCTCAAGCTGACCTCTCCTACCGGTGGGGTTCATCGTCCTTTTATCATGCCCTATGTCGGTGATTGGACGAACGCCCAACTGACGGCGGTCGCGACGACGGGGATCAATACCGTGGACAATGTCGAGCAAGTGCTGGTGTCTGCTCCGGCCCAGGCCGGGGAGTACGTCGTTACGGTAGATCATACCGGTAGTCTCACCTTTGGCTCGCAGGGCTACTCGTTGATCATCAGTGGAGCGGTCTGGCCGCAAGCTTTAACGGTGACGCCCGAGGAAGTGTTTGCCGCAGCAGGTTCGCAAGGTGGCCCATTCAGCCCCGCTTCTAAAAGCTACCAGTTGAGCAATACCTCGCCCCAGTCCGTCTCTTGGACTGCAGGGGTCAACCAGCCCTGGTTGCAGGCATCTCCAGCATCGGGCACTCTCGCCGCGGGTCAGAGCGTGAGTGTGACGGTGAGTTTCAACTCTGCCGCCGCAGGGCTGCAGATGGGAAATTATGCAGCCGAAATTTCATTCACAGACACCGTCAACACTCAGGTACACACTCGGCAGGTAAGTCTTCAAGTTGCAGGGTTAGCTCCTGGACTGGTGGTGAAAAACGCGTCGGATCAGGTGCTGGTTAATGGCAGCGGCACCGTTAGCTTTGGCAGTATTCCTTTGGGGGGAAATCCGGCAGATTCCGTGATGAAGCTGGGGAACAGCGTGCCTGGAACGTCGCTGACGGTGGAAGGCATCACCGTTTCTGGCGCGGATGCAGACGCCTTTTCCCTGGTGTCATCGCCACTGGGAGCTGTGGTGACCAGCTCAAGTGACCTGCCCTTTTTGGTCCGGTTTAGCCCCCGCAGAACGGGCTCCCATACAGCCACCCTCAGCATCGCTAGCAATGATCCCGATGATGATCCATTCACGGTTTCCCTGAGCGCCACGGCAACGGCGGCAGCCGGTCCTGCCCAGACGATTTCAGTGGGCAGGGTTTCCTCCAGGGCAACGAGTGCAGGCCCTTTCCGGTTGCCTGCCGTGGCTACGAGCGGGCTGCCTTTGACCTACACGCTGATCGCGGGGCCCGCGACCGTCAATGCGGACGGGCTCGTCACGCCCAACGGCACAGGGGCCGTGACCCTCCAAATCTCCCAGCCTGGGAATGGCCAGTATGTTGCCGCGACTCCCGTCACTGTGACGTTTGTCCTAACCGACCAGCCATTCCAGTTTGCGAAGGTGAGTGTTTCTAGCATGGGCTCACACACACTTGCCATCGGCTTGGATGGTCGTTTGTGGGCTTGGGGATTTGGAGGGATCGGGCAGTTGGGAATGGGTGGTTCATCGACATCGTATGTACCTCAGACTGCCGGAACAGCGCTCGATTGGGCAGATGTGGAAGCAGGTGGAAACCACTCGCTAGGAATTAAAAAGAATGGAAGTCTTTGGGCCTGGGGGAGCAATACATCAGGTCAGTTGGGGGATGGCACGACGATACTAAAATACAGTCCGATTCAGATTTCATCCGGTCGTTGGGTTAGCATTGCGGGCGGAAGCACTCATTCCCTGGCGGTGAAGGAGGATGGAACATTGTGGGGGACCGGATCGAATAGCTCGGGTCAGTTGGGGGATGGCAGCACCGCGAGCCGAACGAGTTTGACTCAGATTGGCTTAGCTACGGACTGGCAGTCCGTTTCAACTGGAACTAGTCACAGCCTCGGAATCAAAAGGGATGGAACTTTGTGGGCTTGGGGATTGGGCACAAGCGGTCAATTAGGTCTAGGGAGCAATGTTAGCTCGAACAGTCCTGTTCAAGTCGGCTCTGCGACGAATTGGAAGCAGGTCACTGTGGGTGCATTTCACAGTCTTGCAATTCGGCGGGATGGCACACTTTGGTCGTGGGGTGGAAATGGCAATGGGCAGTTAGGTTATGGAACCTTCACATCCAGAAATGTCCCAGTACAGATTGGCGTGGGGACAGACTGGGTGTATGTAGATGCGTCCAGCAATCACAGTGTTGCCATTCGACGGGACGGTTCCGCCTGGGCTTGGGGCAGAAACCTCGAAGCGCAAATAGGTAACAGTAACTTGGCGAACGAATCGTTTCCTTTGCGAATCAATCAGCCGGGCGAGGACTGGCGCCAGATTCATGCAGGTTCCTCTCATAGTTTGGCTATGCAGGCTGATGGCAGTCTGATCGCGTGGGGAGATGGCAGCGACTATTCCGGCAAAAGTGGGCGTCAGCTTGTGCGTGCCATCGGACCTGGTGCTGTCAGCCGAGTCAGTTCTCGTACTAGTCACACGTTTATAACACGTGGAGATGGTTCGCTTTGGGCGTTTGGTTCGTCGCTCAATGGTCAGATTGGAAACAATACCTACATTTCACAAGATCTCATTCGAATCGGAAGCCTAACTAACTGGCAATCAGTCGAAGCTGGTCAAGCTCACTCAGGCGGACTTCAACAAGATGGTTCGCTGTGGATGTGGGGAGCGAATACACAGGGCCAGATCGGTGACAGTTCAACTGTACCTCGACTTACTCCCACGGCTGTGGCCGTGGGGAGTAGTTGGCGTGAATTCTCGCTCGGATCTTTTCATAACTTGGCCATTCGGAATGATGGTACTTTGTGGGCATGGGGGAGCAATTCAAATGGGGAGTTTGGAGATGGAGGAACCACAAGTCGAAGCAGTCCAAACCAGATCGGTAGTGAAAACATCTGGGCTAAAGTGGCCTGTGGTAATTTTTATTCGCTAGCTCTAAAATCGGACGGCTCTTTATGGTCCACAGGTTTAAACACTTCGGGGCAACTTGGGCTGGGGAATGCGGTTCAACGCACATCATTCACTCGTGTGGGAACGGACACTGATTGGGCGCAAATCGGGGTTTCGCCTTCCTCCGGTGCGGCGGCTTCATTTGCCATCAAAACAGACGGTAGCTTATGGGCTTGGGGCAGCAATAGCAGTGGCCAGTTAGGACTGGGTAATACGACCAACAGGAATGTTCCTGTTCGTGTCGGAACGGATACGGATTGGAAGCAGGTGGCCTGCAATGTCAACTGGACTGCGGCGGTGAAACAAGATGGCTCTCTGTGGACTTGGGGAGATAATTTAGCTTTCCAGCAGGGGGTGACCACGGTGGGATCCGTCTCTTCCCCTCGCCGGGTTGGCAACAGCACGGGATGGGTGGCGGTGCAGGCGGGAAATCTGCACATCGTGGCCATGCGTGCCGATGGTTCTTTGTGGACGGCAGGTTCGGCTGGGTCTTTTCGGCTGACCTCTGCGGGTGGGCGTTCGGCCTTTGTTCAGGCACCGATTTTGCCTGCATTGCAGCCGCAGACTATCTTGCCTCCTCCCACCGGTTTTCGTTCTGGGCGCATCCTTTCCAGCAGCGGTTTGCCAGTGGAGCTAGAGATCACATCTGGAAACGGCAGTGTGTCAGGAGATGTGTTTACGCACACGGGGCCCGTCGGCAGCACGGCGGTGATCCTGGCCTGGCAGCGGGGCGATGAAACGGCCTGGAATGCGGCACTTCCCACACAATTCTCCGTCACCACTCAGGCCATCACCTTTCCTGTCATCGCACAGCAGACTTGCCTCACACCACTGATCCTGAATGCCACGACAAGCAGTGGTTTGCCAGTGAGCTATACCATCACCTCTGGAGCAAATATTGCGACGATGAATGGCAACACCGTTAGCTTCAGCGCAGTGGGCACGGTGACGATCCAGGCTAGCCAGGCTGGCAGTGCAGACTTTGCTGCGGCAGATCCCGTCAGCCGCACGTTCGCGGTGGTGAAAGCCGAGCAGACCCTTGCCTTCAGCGGGCAAGTTCCTGCGTCTTTACCTTACACTTCGACAGTGACCTTGAATGCAGTTTCAAGCCGTGGGTTGACTCCCATTCTATTGGCTGTGGCTAGCGGGCCGGGCGTGTTAAATGGCAATCAGTTGAGCTTTACGCGGGATGGCACTGTGGTCGTGCGTGCCTCGCAGGCTGGAAGTGATACCGTTTCCGCAGGTGAGGTGGAACTGGAGATCACTGCCTTTAACACAACCCCGATTGCCCAGGCGGGTAGCTTCACCGAAAATGAAGATGTGATGATCCAGGGCACTGCGCAGGCTGCGGATGCAGAGAACACACCCTTGTCTTACTCCCTGGTTTCGGGGCCTGATCATGGTGCGCTCAACTTCAATCCTGACACCGGATCTTTTAGTTATACTCCTGAGGCAAACTATTTTGGAGGCGACCATTTTTCCTTCAAAGTCAATGACGGGTTAGTGGACTCAAATACGGCCACTGTCACGCTAAGCGTGACCTCAGTGAACGATAAGCCAGTGGCCTCGGCACAGACCGTGACCACGCCCGACCACGTTCCTGTAACCATCTCTCTGACTGGTCAGGATGTGGAGACCGCAGCTCTGGAATTTACCTTAGTTGGCCCTCCCGCACATGGCAAGCTGGCAGGCAGTCCGCCGGGGTTGGTTTACACATCCACCCAAGGGTATTCTGGTCCAGATAACTTTACCTTTGTAGTCAGTGACGGGGAGCTCAGTTCCTTGGTCGCCACAGTTTCCATCCAGGTTTCTCCTGTGGGCATCACCTTCATCCGGCAGCCCTTGTCGAAAAAGATCAACGAAACCGAAAGCGCCACTTTTGAAGTCGAGGTGACGGGCTCTGACGAGATCAGCTACCAATGGCTGAAGGATGAGGAGCCCCTAGTGAATCAAACAGGCCCCGTGTTGGTTTTGTCTGGTCTTACTCCTGCCCAGGCGGGCTTTTACCAAGTGCGGGTGACAAACCCGGTGGAGACGGTTTTATCTCAAGTCGCCGAACTGACTGTGGTGGGAGGGAAGCCGGAGATCCTGATGCAGCCCCAGCATCAGTTGGCCTTCATGGGCTCTGAGGTGGTGATGAGTGTTCAGGCGATGGGAAAGCCACCCCTGCGTTATCAATGGCAGAAGGATGGCAAAGCGATCCGAGGGGCTACGCAGGCTGTCCTACGCTTACCTGCCGTGCAACTTGCCCAAGCTGGAGCCTACTCGGTGGCCGTGGCAGCGACTGAGTCCAGCCTCAGTGAAGAAGCCCAGATCGGCGTGGCGGAAAATTTGATTCAAAAAATCATCATCGCAGAAGGGGGCAAGGCATCCTGGTCCGTGAAGACCGCCGGCGAAAACCTTGCGTTGACGTGGAGTCACGATGGCGAGCCAGTGCTTGGAAACCCTAGGGTAGTGCTTTCTGCTGATGGCAAAAGGCTCTCTATCTCAGAGGCTGAACCTGATGCGGCTGGGCGCTATGTCTGCATGGTTTCTGGCCCTGGTGGCGAGGTGGTCATTGGCCCGCAGGATCTAGTGGTTGTCAGTGGTCCACCTGACATCACACCGCTGGCTTCAGGAGATGCATTGCCACCGGCGATTGTTGGAGAGGACTATGAATTTGAGGTTCCTGTGAGTGAAGATGAGCATTTACCTCCGGCATCTTTTACCGCTTCAGGCTTACCACCAGGATTAAAGATAGATGCGCTCACAGGCCTCATTTCGGGACGAGTGACAGCCTCCAAAATCACTCCCTATCAAGTTAAAATCACGGCTAAAAATCTCCTGGGAAGTGATGTGGTGAATGTCACTCTTTTGGTTAGCCCCTTGCCAGAGGGCAGTATCGGCACCTTTGTCGCACCAATCCCACGCCATGTGTCGAACGGTGGCTTAGGCGGGCGATTGGATCTGGTCACCACTCTTTCGGGGAGTTTCAGTGGGAAGCTGACTCTGGGATCTCGGAAGCCGATTCTTTTCAAAGGCGGGTTACTTTCCATGTCCCTGTTACCAGGTCGCACACCCATGGGGAGCGTATCTTTGTCTCAACTCTCACCGCTGCCAGCATTGCAGCTTGGCCTGGTCATGAATCCAGAAAATTCACGGATGACCGCCACACTGACGGATGGTGGTGAGCCTCTCGTTTTTGAAGGCTGGAAAAGCACCTGGAACTCGCGCGAAAACTTAGCAGATGCCTTCGATGGTCTTTACAATTTAGGATTGATCCCTTTGGAGGAAGAAGTGACTGATGGCGAAACTCCTGGAGGAACAGGCTTTGCTTCCGTCACCATCAGCAAGGCCGGTTCAGCAAAACTCGCCGGTAAAACGGCGGATGGTGAAACCATTCTGGGCAGCACTTTCCTGGGGCCACAGGGGCAGGTTTTGGTTTACCAGACGCTGTATGCCGCACCCTCGAAAGGTTCTCTCTTGGGGACTCTGCAGATCCAAACGGGTGCCGATCCAGAAGCTGACCGGGACAACCCTATCGGGGGTGGGCTTTCTTGGTCCCGGCCCGTCATGAGTGGGCGGATTTATCCGCGTGGGTTTGGGCCCCTTACCCTCTCGGTCGTGGGGCAGAGATATCTACCTCCTGTCAGCCCGAATCTGATTCTGGGACTCACAGACGGTCCTGACAACGCCAAGTTGCGATTTAGCGGAGCCAGGATTGAGGAATCAGAGACATCGCCAGACACCGTTTTTCAGATCACCTCAGGTCACAAATGGCTGCTGCATCAAGCAGGCACGGCGAAAAATCCTGGGAAGGTGACGCTGAAACTGAATGTCAAAACAGGGCAGATCAGCGGTTCTTTTCTTTTGCTAGATCCAGGGCCCTCGGGCGGTGCAGGCTCCATTCAAAGGAAAAGCGTTTTCGAAGGCTTGATCTTCCCTGGCCCGGAGGGGCTCAAAGGGCTGGGGTACTTCCTGCTTCCCACTCTGCCTGAAACACCGTCGCAGCCGGCTTTAAACACCCCTGTTTTATCTGGGCAAATGCGGATGGAGTCTCCTTGAGGAGGCGCTGCGCTGCGGTTTTTTCCTTTGCAAGCCTGCCGGGCCACTCCTATAAACTGCACCCTCACCGCTTAGGGCTGCCGTTTGGCCCCTTGGCATTGCTTTTCAAATCCCCCAACCCTGCCTCCGCCATGGGCCATATCTACAATAACATCGTCGAAACCGTCGGCAAGACGCCGCTGGTCAAACTGAACAAAGTGACGGCTGGCCTGGATGCCACCATCGCTCTGAAGTGCGAGTTTTTTAATCCGCTCGGCAGTGTGAAAGACCGTATTGGCATGGCCATGATTGAGGACGCTGAGGCCCGTGGCATTTTGACCAAGGATACGGTCATCATTGAGCCAACCAGTGGTAACACCGGGATCGCTCTGGCCTTTGTGGCTGCGGCTAAAGGTTACAAGCTGATTTTGACGATGCCAGAAACCATGAGCCTGGAGCGCCGCACGCTGCTGGCTCTCCTGGGTGCTGAGTTGGTGCTGACTCCTGGACCGCAGGGCATGAAAGGCGCGATTGCCAAAGCAGAAGAGCTGCTCAAGGAAACACCCAATGCGTGGATCCCCCAGCAGTTCGAAAACCCGGCTAACCCAGCCATCCACATGAAGACCACCGCAGAGGAAATCTGGGCGGATACGGATGGCAAGGTGGATATTTTTGTGGCCGCAGTCGGCACCGGTGGCACCATCACCGGTACCTGTGAGGTTATCAAACCTCGCAAGCCAAGCTTCCAGGCCATCGCAGTGGAGCCAGAAGCCTCTCCGGTCATCAATCAGACCCTCGCAGGCGAACCTGTGCAGCCGGGCCCACACAAGATCCAGGGAACAGGCGCTGGTTTTGTGCCAAAGAACCTGCACCTGAAAGACAGCGCGGGTAATGCCCAGATTGTCGAGTGCATCAAAGTCAGCAATGACGATGCGTTCGCCATGGCTCGTCGCCTGGCTAAAGAAGAAGGCCTGCTGGTCGGTATCAGCACCGGGGCTAACGTCGTCGCCGCTATTCAGGTCGCGCAGCGCCCTGAAAACAAAGGCAAACTGATTGTTACCGTCGCCTGCTCCACAGGTGAACGTTACCTCTCCACCGCTCTGGCGGATGAGGCCCGTGCCAAAGTGGGGGCTTAATCCTCTGTCAGAATTTTAGAAAAAACGGCTCATGTCCAAAGCGACTCCTCCCGCCTCACCGGCACCTGCTCTCGATACACTCGTTCCCTCCTCCCCGATGGAACAGTTCTTGGAAGCGAACTTCAAAAAACTCGTCCTGCTCAGTGCAGCGATCGCCCTGGCGGCAGTCGTTTACGGCATCATCAGTTACACCAACAAAGCCAATGCTGTAGCGGCTGGTGAGGCTTTTGCCGCTGCCAAAACGGTGGAAGATTGTGACCTCGTCATCAGCAATCATCCTGGCACCACTGCTGCTGGGAATGCACTCGTCCTGAAGGCCGATTTCTTGTGGATCCAGGATAAGAAGGACGCTTCTGTGGCAGCTCTTCGTGAGTTCACCACCAAGCACTCAGACCATCCTCTCCTGCCGGAAGTTATCCTTGCTCTGGCGACCAAGCTGGAAGTCATGGGTAAGGCTGACGAAGCCAAACCTTTGTTT
The DNA here is from genome assembly GCF_014203045.1 of Prosthecobacter dejongeii. Lineage (NCBI taxonomy): Bacteria > Pseudomonadati > Verrucomicrobiota > Verrucomicrobiia > Verrucomicrobiales > Verrucomicrobiaceae > Prosthecobacter > Prosthecobacter dejongeii. Next base: position 228,488 of record NZ_JACHIF010000010.1, on the reverse strand, counting down.
GAGCGTGTGGTTTCTGAATTTGCGAGCAGTGATGCTGCTGCTTTGGCTCAGCTTCGTCTCGGGGATTTGCTCTGGGCTGCTGGCAAAGAAGAGGAAGCTAAAGCTGCATACGAAGCCGTGCCTGCCAAGTTCATCACCGCAGATCCTGCTTTCCTCGACCAGAGCGAAGGCCGCCTGAAGTGGATCGCAGCCAAGTTGCCGACGAAGGAAGTGGATGGACCGCCGAAACCTAAAGTGGAAGCTCCTGCCCCGGGCGCTCCCCAGTTGAAGCTGGACTCCACCAGTCTCAATCCTACCTTGATGCCAGCCGGCGCAGCACCTCAGATCCAGGTTTCCCCCGTCGCTCCGAGTGCCCCTCAGATCCAGGTGACGCCATCCGCTGCCCCTGCACCTGTTATGCCCGCTGCACCGAAAATCGAAGTGCCTGCTGTCCCAGCCGCGCCCGCAGTCCCTGCGACGCCAGCTCCTGAAGCACCCAAGATCGAAGTGAAGCCTGCCCCGGCAGTTCCAGCCCCTGCGCCAGCGCCCACCCCAGCTCCCGTGCCTGCCCCGGCACAGCCTGAGACCCCGGCTCCAGCGGTTCCTGCGAAGGCATCCTAAAGGCCGACGTTTTTTTGAATTCCATAACGCTGACTGGGAAACTGGTCAGCGTTTTTTTATGGTTTCGGTGGGATTCAAAATGAATTTGCCTCGCTCTGGAATGTGTGGATGACGTGGGCATGACGTGCGCAGCCCTGGCGGATTATAACCTTGAATCTCACGGCTTCTGTATTTGCCCAGCAGTGCTGAGTGTGGCGCATTGCACTGCGGTTATCGAGGAGCTGGGGCCTATTGTCAGTGCAGGCCGGCGCGGGTTACTCGCGTTGCCAGAAATTGCACGGTTAGCTCATTCACCCAAGTTGATGGAATTGACGCGTCCCTGGTTGCCAGATCCACCTAGGCCAGTACGGGCTATATTCTTTGATAAATCGCCAGATACCAATTGGCTGGTCGCTTGGCATCAAGACCTGACTTTGTCGGTGCGCGAACGCCGTGAAACCCCTGGCTTTGGTCCTTGGAGCATCAAAGAAGGGGTTCCTCATGTGCAGCCACCGGTGGAATGTCTTCAGCGAATGATCACGGTGCGTCTGCATTTAGACGATGCAGATGAAACCAACGGTGCCTTGCGGGTCTTGCCTGGGTCACAGGCTGTAGGCCGACTGTCTGCCGAACAAATACGACAATGGCGGGAGGACGTGCCAGAAGTGACCTGCAGCGCCTCTGCTGGAGATGCGCTTTTGATGCGGCCACTGCTCTTGCATGCTTCGGGTCGTTCTCAAAGCCCGCGTCACCGCCGGGTATTGCACCTAGAGTATGCTGCGTTTGATCTGCCTGCCGGGCTTGAATGGCAAGAGGGGCTTCCCTGATAGAATCAGCGAAGCCCCTTGGAGAAAGAAATCAGGTCGTCTTACATCGCAGCTGGCAGTGTGTCGGCATCTGCATCTGGCTCCGGCTTTTGAGTACCGCTGCCCACGAAGTATTCAAAGATGGGGGAGGCCATGAGCGTGGTGACGATGGCCATGATGACGAGCGTGGCAAAAAGCCCTTCAGAGATGATGCCACGCTGCAGGCCGATGTTGATAATGATGAGCTCCATGAGGCCACGTGCATTCATCAGAATGCCGATGCCCATGGCTTCACGACTCGAGATTCCTGTGGCACGCGCGGCCAGGGTACATGCGGCCCATTTACCCAGCACGGCGGCTGCTAAAACAGCGGCACACATTCCCCAGAGGAACCAGCTATTGATGAGGCCGATCTTGGTATTTAGACCTGAGTAAGTGAAAAACAGCGGCAGCAGAAGCGCCACGGCCAGGGGCTGAATGCGCCCCATGAGATCCTTCACAATGACTCCACGTGGCATCGCAGCTCCCATGATGAAAGCTCCAAAGACGGCATGCAGACCGATTTTGTCCGTGAACCAAGCACCGAGGGACATCATGGCGATGCCAATGACCAGCCCACCATCGGTCAGTTTGCCATCTTTGATCATGAGGTGTGAGGTGGCTGCCAAAAGAGGGCGAATCAGCATCAGGGTGACGGTCACATAGCCGATCGCCCCACCGATGTTGTAAAGAGAGTTGCTAACATTGCCTTCAAAGCTGGCCAGCACGACGGCTAAGAGGATCCAGGCCATGGCATCATCAATGGCTCCTGCACCAATCGCCACGGTACCCATGGTAGTCCCCGCGAGGCCTTTGAAGTGGATGATGCGTGCCAGCATGGGGAAGGCCGTGATGCACATGGAGGCACCCAGGAAAAGCATGGCCTCTCTCAGCGAGGTTTTTTCTGGGAACAGCTCAGTGTAATGAAATAAGACCCACGCCAAGCCAGCGCCTAACAAAAAGGGCGTGATCATGCCGGCCAAAGAAACGGCGACCGAGCTCTTCAGCCGCTTTTTCACGATATCCATGCGAAACTCCATCCCGACGATGAACATGTAGAGCGCCAAGCCAAGCTGGGATGCAGGGAAGAGATAACACGAAGTATCACGCGTCATCTGTTTTGCATCCCAAGGGAAGAGCCATTTTTGCCATTCTGGTGCCAGCTCTCCAAAGAGGGAGGGACCAAGCATGACACCCGTAATCATCTCTGCCACCACCTGCGGCTGGCCAAAGCGGGCGGCGATCATGCCGACGATGCGACAGGCCAAAAGAATAACGGCGATTTGAAGGAAAAACTGAACGGCGAGATGGAGGTTATTCATGGGAGTGTGGAGTCATTTGAAATTGAGGAGTGATGGGGAATTGAATGGCTCAGTAGTTCAGCGTCAGCATGATGTAAGCAAAGTGGGCATCATCACCTGCGCCCGTGTCGTCGAGGTAACTTCCTGCAAAGAAATGGCTATAACCGACGAGCATATCCAGGTGTTGGGTCAGCTTTGAACTGATGGTAAAGTCCACTTCCGCTCCTGCTTGATTGCTGGCAGAGCCTTTGATGGGGCGGACTTGCGTTGTGCCATTGGCTCGGTACCAAGCGTCTGCTGTATCGTCTAACCAAAAGCCATGGAGGTCGAGCGTCGTCTTCAGTTTGGGGTGAGGTTGGGCAGCTAGGCGCAGAACGATGTTGTGCATGTTCTGCCAGGACATGGTGTCCATAAACCCATAAGGCGGATGATTCGTGGGGAAGAGGTTTTGGAAAGTATGAGATTGGCCATCGGTCGCATCGCCATCACCACTGCCATAGCTGTATTCCAGGCCGACGCGGGGCTTCCAAGGCGTTTGCAGCCAATTGTAGCCTGCTTCTAAATGAGAGGCGAAGGCACGCAAGTCCTGGCCACGAACCTGGCCTGCTTGGCCGACGACTTCGACGGTGTAGTCCCACCCTGCGAGTTTGAGGGGATCTCCTTTCAAGCGAGTCCCTAAGGTGATGAAATCGGTGCCACCGGCCAATCCTTCTTCGTGCAGGTGGAAGGCATAAACATCGGTAGTCTGCACACGGATGGCGGTGGTGCTGAAATAAAGACCGCTGAAGAATTGGTCTCGCATGTTTTCCCCATCCAGCCAGTCGGAGGTATTGAAGTGAGATTCGTGGATGCGCACCACGCTGGAGGTAAAGGCATCCAGCCACCAGTCTTTCTCCTGATAGTGCAGCTTCACCGCATCAAAAGTGCGGCTGAAATTCAGCCATTCCAGCGGGCCCACAAGACGCTCATCTCCATAAGCAAGCACCTGACGCCCCAGTTTGAGCGAGAGATGTTTAGGGTCACCGATTTCGAGATTCCCGAGGCGTAGGTCAAAAGCGTCGTCTCCTTCAGCACCCATTTGGTTAGGCACATCTGCTCGGTCCGAGAAAGATTCACGGACATCCTGTCCTTGGATGGAGATTTTAAGCCAGGGCAGGACCTGCCATTCCATGCCGACTCGGATACGATGCAGGAGCCAAGTGTCATCGGTGGCAGCGTTGGCGCTGTTATTAAAGTCAAAAACGTTTTCCCGCCATTCTCCGCGCACACGTGCCTGAAAGTTAAAGACTAAAGGGTCTTTTTCTGGGAGAAGAATGGCTTCGGGTGTTTGATCTCCTGCCAAAGCTCTGAGGGCAAGGCCTGAAGTGCCTAACAGCAAATAAAGAAAGAATTTGATCGGGCATTTCATGGATTATGCTGATTCAGCATAGAATCCATAATCTATAATTAAAATAGTCTTTGGGAATGAGTGTCATGCCGGAATGGCATGAGTGTGATTTCAGGCTTCAAGTTGATCCGCACATTCCTCTGCGGGGTAGGTCCAGATTTCACTCAGGGTCGGGTGATAGTGAGGGATGGCCAGGAAGTCCTGCACCTTGGATCGGTAATGCATGGCGATGACGACCTCGTGAATCAGTTCGGTTGCGTGAGGGCCCACGCAGGTTGCACCGAGGATTTCGCCCGTTTCGCGGTGCGCATGCATTTTGACAAATCCTTCCGTCTCACCCATGCACATGGACTTGCCATGATCATTGAAGGGATAACTGGCAGAAACGAAAGGTGTGCCTGCTTTTTCCAAATCCGCTGCGCCTGCACCGACGGCAGCGACCTGCGGATGGGAAAAGACCCCAAAGAGTAGCAGGCGATAGTCGGTTTCTTCCTCCACAGGTTGTCCCTGAATGAGACGGTGGGCATTGCGTGCGGCGATTTCTCCCTGTTGGATGGCCACATGCACCACATCTAGAGGGCTGCACACATCCCCGGCTGCAAAGATGTGCGGCTGGGTGCTTTGCATCGTTGGCTTTACCGCGATCTTCTTTTGGGTGAGGCTGACTTTGGCGGCCTCTAGATTCAAGCCATCGGTGGCTGGGCTACGCCCCATAGCCACCAGGATTTGATCCACTGTGATGCTCTTTTCTTTGCCCTCGTGCTGATACTCAATGTGCCGACGACCATGGGCAGTCGTGACTTTGTGGATGCTGGTGCCAAGGTGGCAGGTGATGCCACGGTGAGCGTAGGCTTGTTCCAAAACGGCACTGCATTCCGCGTCCAGTCCGGTGAGGAACTGGGGACCGCGCTGGATGAGGGTGACCTTGCGGCCTACCCCTTCCAGGTAATGTGCCATTTCCAGAGCGATGGCACCACCACCCAGAACGGCAAAGGATTCCGGCAGGGCCTCAGCATCCAGCACTTCATCACTGGTCCAGTAACCGGACTCCGCAAGACCTGGAATCGGGGGGACGCTGGGGACGGAGCCTGTGGCGATGCAGAAAGTCTTGCCGGTCAGTTGAAAGGAGGCCGAGCCATCTTGCGGCTGCAGTTCCACCGTGTGTGCATCCGTGAAAGATGCGTGGGCACGATACAGTGTGAAACGCCCGTCTTGGAGCTGTTGCTGGCGGTAACCGGCGAAGTCGGCGATGAGGGTGCGTTTGCGCTCCCGGATGGCCCGGATGTCAACCCCCTGAGATTGCGCATGAAGACCAAATTCGGAAGCTCGGCGAATGCTAAGGTTGCGATCTGCAGATTCGATCAGCGTTTTGCTCGGCATGCAACCCCGTAGGATGCACAGGCCCCCCAGCTCTGCGGCCCCATCCACCACGGCGACGCTGAGGCCTAACGAATGGGCCGTGCGTGCCGCTGCGTAGCCGCCACTGCCACCGCCGATGACAATGAAATCAAAATGAGAGGGTGAGGAGGCATCTGTACTCATGCCCCCATGCTGGCGGAGGCATAAGGGATCTGCATCCAGAATCTGCACTGGCAAGGATGAAGACTAACGATCAAAGAAGCTTTCTTCGTCGCGATCCGCCACTTTCAGGTAACGGTAATAGACCTCCAGCATGAGGGTGCAGAGAGCTTGGCGGTAAACGGGATCGGTAGCATCGCCAGCAGGCCAGTTTGGGCGACCTTTTTTAAAGCTGCCATCGGGCTGCTGCGCGGCCAGGATCTGTGGCAGGAATTGTTGATTGTAAAATTTCCAGTCATCGCCCCCAGCCTGGAAGAAGGTCTGGGTGTAGTAATACCAGCAGTAAGGGTTGCAGTTTTTATTCCAGTCCAGAGGCTCTGCTTCGAGGAACTCCCGGAGGAAACCGATGGCCTTTTTCAGTGGCGCGGTGTGGCCTTTGGACATGGTTTGCAGAGCCAGAGAGCCGGCTCCCGTGAGGCTCCATTGATTGTAGTGTTTGTCACGGTCAGGATTGCCAAAACCGCCGTCTTTGGTCTGCTTGGCCAGCACATACTCCGTGCATTTCTTGATGGCAGAGTCGAGGCCTTGAATTTTGAGGCCCGAGTTCTTGGCGGCTTTCAGCGCCTGGAATTGCCAGCCTGCCACAGAGAGGTCTTCTCCTTTGCTGTTTTTCGTGTAGGCCGTGGTCATGCCTGCGTCCTTGCCGCCGTAGGTCCATGAGCCCCGCTCATTTTGATTGTCGATGATCAACTTCACGCCTTTTTCAAAAGCTTCACGCATGCCTGGCAGCTCCTTGCTGCCCAAACGTGCCAAGGTGTACATTTCACCCAAGGCGTAAGTGGCGATGCCGTGAGCGTAGGTGGAGCCGTTGTTGTAGATGTCTTCACAGATCATCCCGTGGGGATTCTTTTTGCTAGTCTCGATCAGGAAGAGAATGCCCTTCATTACCGTGTCTCCATAGAAGGGAGAATCCGGTGTTTCACAGCGGCCTAAGTAGCAAAGGAGGGCAAGGCCGGTCATGGCGGACTTGCTGCCCATGCCATTCCAGGCACCATCAGGCCCCTGTTTCTGCTTCAGCCATTCCAGGGAGGCGGAAACCGCACGTTCACACTCGGGACTGCCACCGCTGTCAGCCAGTTTTTTCAAACGCTCCTGCGGGGAGCAGCGACTGCGCATGGAAGGTGGCAAAGTCACAAAGCCCTGCATCCCGCCCATGCCCATCCCAGTGCCAAAGCCACCACCAGCTCCTGCTTTGCCAAAACCTCCACTGCCCAGGCTTCCGCCTCCCAGCATCGAGCTCACATCCGGCACATCCAGCAGATCTGGCGGCGCATCTGGCAGCGTCACGGCCGAGTTCTGGCTCGTGCTCACGATCTTCTTCATCGGCATCGTCTTGTTCAGCGATGTCCGCTTCTTCTGCTGCACCTTGTGCTGCATCTCTGCAGAGGCCTGCGCTCCCTGCTGCGTGCCGCCACCAGGCAGGAAGTCCACCTGCTTCTGAATCATCTGCGTGCTGACCACGATAGCACCGCCCACGATGAGGATACCCGCGTGAATGGCCAAGCTGAGGGTCAAAGAGCCACCGCCTACCTTGCGCCAGGCTTTAACCAGAGCATTGGGTGGTTTCACGGTTTCAAAATGGTTGAGCGCCGGCGGGTGATACATTTCGCCTGGGGCTGCATGGAGGGCCACGGCTTGATCTTCTTCCACAGCGGCCACAGGCACGGGGCCTGAGGTGGCCGAAGGCGCGGGGTATCCCGCAGGTGGCGGCGGCATCATGCCGGGCTGGACGGGGTAGCCCAGGTTGTTTCCTTGCACAGGATAGCCTAGATTCCCAGAGGTCGGATATCCTGGAGGATGGCCTAATGGCTGGGTGCCGCCAGGAGGCGGGGGCACAAAAGCATCTGGGGCAGGTTGGCCAGAAGGTGGCTGGTTAGGGTCCATGAGGGGATAAAATACGTTCGGGTGCAGGATAACCGGGAAAATTCTCTTGAAGCAAGAGTATTCGCCTTCGCAAAGAGACGTGTCAGCACGCCGATTCTTGGAGTTGAGAGAACGAAAAGTGCTAATCTGTAGCGGACTCTTTCTTTAAAATGGTCCAAAGCGTCCCGAAAAACGGGGCTGCTACCAGCGTTTACTGCCTGCCTCTTTCCTAATGAATCTCTCTCTCCGTCCCGCCACCGCCCAGGCGCTCCAGGCTTTTCGTGCTCGTCGCCAGCGTTTGCTTATCCTTCGGGCAGGGCTGGCCTTAATTTTGGTGGCACTTGGTTGCTGGACAGCTATTGCCCTGCTGGATCGGGCCTGGTTCATGCCGGAACCCCTGCGCCCTTGGCTCACGCTGCTGGCTTACTTCGGGGGCGCATTCATCGCTTGGTGGGTGGCCTTGCGGCATCTGGCGTTTGGTCGGGATGCGCTAGGAACGGCACGTTTGCTGGAAAGTGTCTCGCCCGACTTGCGCGAGCGCCTGCTGGCTGCCGTGGAGTTAGCGGAAGGGAAGGGAAGCGGCTCGGCAGAGTTTCGTTCCCAGTTGCAGGATGAGGTGGCTGCGCAGATGGAGCGCCTAGATTTGCGAACCGTTTTGCCCCTGCGGTCGCTGAAACCCTGGTTAGTCGGGTTGGGCGCAACCGTGGTACTCGTCATCGCGCTCAGTTTCATCCCGGCGCTGCATTTGCCCGGTTTCCTGGCTCGGGCAGCTATCCCCTTTGCCAATCTGCAACGTCCTTCCAGCGTCAAAATCAGCATTGTCGAACCCAACCCCGCCAGCACCCTGGTGCCCTTTGCTTCAGAGCTAGAGATCGTGGCGAACATCACGGGTCCACAGCCTGGAACCGTTCTTATCGAAACAGAAACGCAGGGCAGTCCTGCACGCCGCACGGAATTGTTGCGCAGCCACGATACTCGCTATTCAGGCCTTGTGGCCATCGGGCAAGGGGACCTGCGTTATCGCGTGCTAGCGGGCGATGCTATTTCTCCCTGGCATACGCTTTCGGCCCGGTCTCGACCACGAGTCACAGAATTTGTGAAGACCGTGGTGCCTCCCGCCTACTCAGGTCTTCCGGAAATGGTCCTGACCGAAGAGCGTGGGGATGTGGAGGCCCTAGATGGCAGTACCGTGCGGTTGAAGTTGAAGCCTAACCAAAAAGTGTCTGAAGCTTGGTTATTGATCAATCCTGACCATGCGGATCATCCTGAAGCGATCGCGATGAACCAAGGCGCGGACGGTTTTCTCACGGGGGAGCTACCCATCCGGCCTGAACATGAGTCCTGGCGCAGTGCACTGACGGCTGAAGAAACTGGCTTTAATAATGAGGAAAGTTCTCCCTGGCAGATCATGACGATTCCTGATCTACCACCCGTGGTGCAGATCTTAGAACCCCTGGAGCAAATTTCCCTCATGGCGGATGAAACGGTGCGGGTGCAGGGGCTGGCCAGTGATGATGTCGGTTTGGCCACAGTGCAGATCGCCCATGCTGTGAATGGAGCGGACTGGCAGCAGCGTCTGCTGTTGAGCAAACCAGGCAAGGAATGCCCTCTGCAAACTACATTACCCCTGGCCCCATTACAGGTGAAGCCAGGCGATGCGCTACTGATCAAACTGGTGGCGACAGATCTGAAAGGGCTGACGACGGAATCACCCGTCGTTCGGGTCATCATTTTGGAGCAGACGGTGGATCCCCAACATCGCCAATGGGCGCAGGACATGCGCCGCCTGGCCCAGCAGGCCACCGCGCTTTCTGAGCAGACGCGTGAGCTGCGTAAGGCGATGGATCAGGTGCAGAAAACGGCCCGTAAAAAAGCGGGTGAAGCTCCTGAATCCACCGTTGCACGCGCCCAGGCGGAACTTCAGCAGGTGACGGATCGTGCCGAAGATCTTTGGACCCAACTCAAGCAGGCGGCTCAGTCCGCACCCACACATCTGGATAGCATGGAAGTTCAGGTGCTGGGGGAGCGGCTGGCGCATCTGCGGAATGAGTCGCTGCCGCAAATGCAAAGCCTCACGGAAAAGGATCTGGAAAGCACCGAAGGACTGCGCCGGGCAGCCAGTGAAGCTGGGGGCGATGCAGAAGCGATCGCCCAAGCTGCCCGCGCTTTTGCCACGGAAGACAATGCCAAGATCGTCGCTCAGGCAGCGCAGCAACTCAGTCGTCAGGAAGCTTTGCTCACGGAGCAATCGCTGACTGCCAACCGCGATAGCAGCCAGCGCCCCAAATGGCAAGAACAGCAGCGTGCGGCCATTGCTGCTAGTGAAGCCCTACGGCAAGAAATGGAATCACTGAAACCCGTGCTGGATGGCGGGCAGCAAAAACAGGTGGAAGACATGCGCAAACAGTTGGTCGAGACCGCCAATGACTTGGGCGCGAGCCTAGATAAACCTGACCAGACCAAAAGCCCCGAGCACCTCTATGGAGCTGCGGACAATCATCGGCAGCGTCTCAGTCGCTCCGCGGAAGCCATGCGTGCCATGGCTGAAAATGCAGGCCATCGCGCTAACCAATTGCGTGAACAGCTCGCACGACAGGAAAATCCCGCCATTATCGCACTGAATGAAGCCCGGGATGCTCTTTCCCAAGCCACCGCAGAGGCGAAAGATCCCAAGGGGCGACAGAAGCTGAGCAGGGAAAATGAAACGGCCACGCAGCGGGCTGAAAAGGAGCTGGGCCAGGCGGCGAAGCAACTGGAAGACCAAGCCGTTTTGCGTGAGCAAAACCAGCGCACAAATACCGAAGCTGCGCTGGATGCAAATCGTGCCAGCCGTGCTGCGGGCCAGCTTGCTCGTGAAACCGCCACATTGCCCAAAGATGCCGCTGTCATTGCCGCGGCTCAGCAAAAAGTGGATCAGTTGACGCAGCTCAGTCGCATGTTAGAGGCGGATGCTCTCACTCAAACCGCTGTGGAGGCCATCGCTGAAGCGGCTGCAAATCCAGATCCTTCGCAAGCAGCCAGCCCCACTCAAGCGACGGATGACGCCCGCGCAGCCAGTGAGGCGCTCCGGCAAGTGCCTGACATGCTCCGCCGTCTGAAAGTGCCGGATCAACCCATGGCCAACACAGCGCAACAAGCCTCAGATACGAGTCGCCAAGCAGCCGATCTGCTCCAGGCTCTTGCTCGCCAGTCGGCGCAGCAGCCTAACCAACCTTTGAATGTAGAGGCCGCGCAGCGGATCTCAGCGGAGGCCGAACAAAAAGTATCACAGTTCGCCCAGCAGCTTCAGGCCCAGACTGCCGACGCACGCGAGACGCTGGCTCAGCTCACCCCAGACGTGAGTGATATGATGAAAGCCGTGGCCCAGGATTTAAAAGCCACTCAGGAGGCTACTCAAGCGGCAGCGGCTGAAGCGGAAGCGAACAAGCCCGTGGCTGAAGTGGCCCAGTCTGCCCAGGCTCTACAAGCCGAGACGGCTGAAAATGCCGAGCAAATGGAATCCTTGCAAGCCGCCCTCCGCCAGGAGGCCAATGCCGCCAACCTTCAAGAAGATGCACAGCGCCAGATGGCCCGCATGGCGGATGTGGCTCTGGCTCAGATGCAGCAGAAGGCTCCTCAAATCGCTCAGAATCTCAAGCAAGCTGCTCAGGCCCAACAGAGCCAGCCACAAGCCCAAAATTTGAACCAGGCAGCGCAGGCGCAGCAGCAAACCGCACAGGCTCTGGATCAACTGGCCCAAAACATGGCCAAGGCAGAAGATGGGCAGAAACTGACCGAACAGGAACTGGCTGCCATGCAAAATATGGAGAAGGACCTAGGCGTGCAAGAATCTCTGGAGGAGGCCTACAAACGCGCCCAGGAACTCGCGGAAATGGCTCAAGATGCGAGTCAAAATCCAGCGGCGGTTTTGGCTGAACTGGAGAAGGAGCTACCTAAAAATCCCGCCATGCAAAAGTCGTTGGCCGAGCTTTCCAAACAAGTCGCCTTGACCAGTGAGCAGGCCGTCGCCGCAGAGGCTCAGCAGCCGAGCAACATCGGCCTCGCCGCGGAAAAAGCGGCTCATGATCTCGCGCGTGTTTCTCGTCACCAGCAGCGGCTTGGTCAAAAAGAAGCCGCCCAGCAGGCAGCTCAGGCAAGCAATCAACTCCAGCAGCAGGCTCAAGTCGCCAAAGGTCAACCAGGGCAGCCGCAAAAACCCATCGGCCCAGAGGCCCAGGCCACCGCCGCCCAGGCTGCTAAAGCTGCTGAAGCCACCGCGACGGCGACCCTACCTGCCACCTCGGTCAATCCTTTTCAGGACATCCAGGGCGCACTTTTAGCCCAGGCTCTGGATCAACTCGACCAGACCCTGAATCCGCAGCAAGGGCAGGCTGGTCAGCAGCAGGAATCCCAATCCGGACAGCAGCAGCAGCCGGGCGGCAATCAACAGCAGAAAGCGCAGCAAAGCCTCGCCGATGCCCAGCAAAGCCAGCAGCAGTCCATGGCTAATCAGCGCAATCAGGGGCAAACACCAGGCTCACAACAGCCAGGTCAGCAGCAGGCTCAGAATCAGAACAAACCTAACCCGAATGATCCCACCCAGCCCTCGGACGGTGAAGGGGGAAACCAGTCCATGAAAATCGTGGAAGGTGTGCTGGGAGCCGATGCCATCTTGGTCAATGGCGACTGGGGCCACCTGCCCAGCAAAATGGCGGCGGATCTCAGCGAAGCCACTCGCAGTGAAGCAGCTCCAGAGTACCGCGCCGCTATCGAAAGCTACTACAAAGCCATCGCCACCAAGGCGAAGAAGTGAAGTCGAGAGTTGCTACCACTCACGGCACCTGAGGTTCACGGTGATGAGCTTATGATCTGCACCACGAGCAAAATCCATGGCCCGGTGACCTAAACTTGACTGAATGTGACCAGTGTCACTGCCTGGAGCTTCCCTGGCCTAAGGACTGCTGATTAGCTTTCTATGGCTTCATTGTCTCTCCATTGCCTTAAACACTGCCATTGGTTTTTGATCTGCCTCATTGTTCTTCTGCTGGCTCCAGCGCAAGCTTCCACCCTTTTATTCTCTCATGTAGGAGCGGTGAATCCGACCACGGAAGGTTGGACTTTTTCAGGCACTGTGCAGACTGGGGCTATCACGAATGATCTTGGCACGGGTGTGGATGCCTGGAAGGTCTATGAGCAGGGCGGTAGCAATGCGGGGACTTACAATAAGACGCTGACGACCGGGCAGCTTTCAGAGGCTCTGCAAATCGGCTGGACACTGGACGCCACCCTTCGCTTCGTACCTCCAGATCCGCTGGTAGCCACTTCTCTCGGCAACAATGCTTGGTGCACGCTTTTGATCGACGAAGGCGTTACGGGCAAGCGCGATCTTTACGGGCTCTACTTTGGCAATGATCTCAGTGGCAATACCTTAGTTCGTCTCTATGCCACAGGGGCTACCTACACCGTGGATTCTGGTTATCACGATTATAGCATCCGCTGGGATCCCACGACTCAACTGGCCTCCTTTTTCATTGATGGAGTGCTGAAGGCTTCTGATTACGCAGGAAGCACGATTGATAACACGGGCACGAGTCGGGTCTATTGGGGGGATAATACCACCACCGCCATCACGCCTGGGCGGGGTGCTCACTATGCTTATGTAGGGCTTAGCATAGGCGCTGCGGTTGTTCCCGAGCCGAGCCGTCTTGGGTTGCTACTGCTGGCAGCGGCCGTGGGCCTGTTCAGGCGGTGTCGGGGCTCACAGCGCGTGTGACGGAAAATTGCGACGGAAGATTTGGCATGTTAAGGGCGTCTTGCTTCATCCCTGATCATGCGAGTTTTATCCCTCCTCCTGCTGTCCCTTCTTTCTGCCAATGTCTCTGCGACGGAGATCGTGGCCCATCGCGGATTCTCTCAACGTGCGCCGGAGAACACCGTGGCCGCTTTCAATCTGGCCTGGGAGCACGAGAGCGATGCCTGCGAGCTGGATCTTTACCTAACCAAAGATGGTGAGATCGCCATCCTGCACGATGCAGATACGAAACGAACCACGGGCGTGGCCAAGATCGTCAAGGAAAGCACCCTGGCAGAATTGCAGGCCCTGGATGCAGGTTCCTGGAAAGCGAAGGGCTACAAGGGCGAAAAGATACCTACTTTGATCGAAAGTCTGAAAACGATGCCTATTGGTAAAAAGCGTTTTTTCCTGGAAGTAAAATGTGGTCCAGAGGTCGTGCCAGTGCTGGCAAAACAACTCAAGACCTGGCGCCCGCGCGCAGGCCAGCTTTGCATTATTGCCTTTGATCGCACTGTTGCTCAGGAAGCCAAGAAGGCCTTGCCGTGGATGAAAGTGTACCGCCTGTCCTCCGAGAAGACCAAGGACAAAAAGCCCGTGGACCTTACCCAGCTCATCGCCGATACCAAGGCCGATGGCCTGGATGGCCTGGATCTAGGTTTAAAATGGGCTTGGAATGAAGCCTTGGTCAAACAGGTGAAAGATGCGGGCCTGGAGCTTTACGTCTGGACGGTCAATAAGCCTGCGGATGTGAAACGCTTGGCTGCTCTGGGCGTGGACGGTATCACGACGGATGATCCGGTGATGGTCCGCATTGCTTTGAAGAAGTAATGATTGCAATGGTCGGCAGTTATCGTTTTCACTGTTCCTCTCAAACCATGAAAAACATCCTCATTGCTTCGGCTTTGTTCATCAGCAGCGCTTTTGCGGCTGAGCCTAATCTCGCCATCAATCCTGTGCCGCGTGATGGTGGCTGGGTGAAACGGCATGAAAGTTTCAATGCCATTTCCAAACAAGGCACGGCCACCTTGGTCTTTCTGGGAGACTCCATCACCCAGGGGTGGGAAGGCAAGGGGAAAGCCACCTGGGAGAAGTTTTATGCCAAACGCAATGCGGCCAATTTTGGCATCGGCGGTGACCGCACCGAGCACGTGCTGTGGCGGTTGGACAATGGCAACTTTGACGGGCTGAAACCGAAGCTCATCGTGCTCATGATCGGGACGAACAACACGGGCCATGTGGGGCGGGCGCAGAAGGAGCTCAATGGTACCATTTATGCGTGCTCTGCCGAGCAGACTGCGGAAGGCGTGAAAGCCATCGTGAGTAAGCTCCAAACCAAAGCTCCTGAAGCGAAAATCCTGCTGCTGGGCATCTTCCCACGTGGTGAGAAACCCTCCGATGCGATGCGCCAACAAAACGAGGCCACGAATGCCATCATTGCTAAACTGGCCGATGGCAAACAAGTCCATTTCCTGGACATCGGGAAGACCTTTCTTCAGCCCGATGGCACGCTCACTCGCGAGGTGATGCCTGACCTGTTGCATCTTTCTGAAAAAGGTTATGACATGTGGGCAGAGGCTATTGATCCCAAGATCAAGGAACTGCTCGGGGAATGATTTTCCGCCGTTACTAAATTCTTCTTTTTACCTCTTCAGAGGTTTAAGAGCCGCCTTTCTAGGCGGCTCTTTTTGTGTCTGAATAGACGACATGCAATTCGCAAGGAATGCTCAGGTTGTTTGCACGAAACAACGAATTTGCCCAGCAACGAAAGGATGAGGTTTTTGATTTAATTCGTTGATCATCAAGGTCTTGATCTCATTCGGCTCTGCTTGGCATCGCCTGTGCGATAGAAGGTAGCCACACTGCCACTCCCCATGATCAACACCAATCCAAACCCCCGCTACCCGCAACTCCGCGTTGCTTCTGTGGCTATCGCGACTCTCGCGGTAACTGCGGCAGTCACGGGAGCGGCTGGCAGTGGAACGGTGTTGGCCTGGGCAGTGGCAGCTATCGCTCTAACCACTTTTGGAGCGAGTTTTTTCCTCAAACCCTAATCCAAAGATACTCTTATGACCGCAACGCCACGCACCGAAGAAGTCCTGCATGACACCGCTAACGATTTCCGCAATCTGGGATCTGCGGTGAAGCAGGACCTGAATAACCTCCGTGAGGAAGCCCGCACCCGCATTGATGGCTGCACTCAAAAGGCCGTGCAGGATGCCAATCAAAACCTGAATCAACTGCGCGATTACGCGGTTGAGAATCCGCTCCGCGCCCTCGCCTATGCTGCATTGGGGGGTGTCGTCCTCGGCCTGTATCTGCGCCGTTAATCTTCCCTGTCATTAAGTCTCTCGTTTCATTCAACCTCAACTCACCACCATTATGCTTTACACCGTCGCCGTCGTTCTTCTCATCCTCTGGCTCCTGGGTCTCGTCACCAGTTACACCCTCAGTGGTTTCATCCACATCCTGCTGGTGATCGCCATTGTGGTCATCCTCCTTCGTGTCATTCAGGGACGCAAACCTCTCTAAGTTTCCTCACCCTTTCCGCCTAACAATAAACATCAAATCGCTATGAGCCTACTTTTCAAACGCAAGCCTCTCAGCACAACCGAGCGCATCAACCACAGCCTGCGCACCATCTCTGATGAAGCCCGCGGCATCCTGGATAGCATCGGTAAAGATTCCAGTCACTACACGGGTCAGGTTAAAGATCGCCTAGCAGGCATCGCTGACTATGCGGGTGAAGCCAGTCACGAAATCGAGCGTCAATTGCGAAACAAAGCCTCCGCTTTGGATTCCGTGGTGCACAAGCGTCCTTATGAGTGCCTAGGCGTGGCAATCGGCCTGGGTCTACTCTTTGGCCTTCTGGCTAACAATCGCCGCTAACTAAGAGTTCGAAAATCAAATAGACCTCGAATAGCGGAACCTTATCTATGGAAGCCTTGCAACTTCAGCTGGCTCCGCTCATCCGGCTCGCCACGGTGATGCTCACCGTGGCGATGCTGTGGTCTGGGCGAGACTTTTTCATCCCTCTCGCTCTAGCGATTCTTTTCGCTTTTTTGCTCAAGCCGGTGGTGTCATTTTTAAACCATCGGTTGCACTTTGCTCGCACCCTGGCGGTCATCACCGTCACGCTGCTTTCTTTTTCCGTCATGGGGGCATTGCTCTGGGTGCTTGGAGGCGAGTTGCACGAATTGGTTAAAGAGTTACCCGGTTACCGGAACACCATTCATCAAAGGGTGGTTAGCCTGAAACAAGTGGGGCAGGGGGGTGTGCTGGAAAAGCTCCAAAGCCTTGCGGCTGAGATTTCCAACGTCTCTGAAGAATCTGGTGCCCAGGGCGCAGATGCTCCGCAGGAGACGCCCGTATTCATCGAGAAGTCCACGAATCGTGTTCAAGAAACGGCCATGTCTGCCCTGGGTTACCTCGCAGATAGCCTGGGCACAGCGTCGGTCGTGGTCGTGTTTGTGATCTTCATGCTGCTCCGGCAGAACGACGTGCGAAACCGTGTCATTCATCTGGTCGGTTACAGTCGTCTGACGACCACCACTCGCGCCTTGGATGAGGCGGCCTCTCGTGTCAGCCGCTATCTATTGATGCAAAGTTTGATCAATGGCGTGTATGGAGTGCTCTTGGCAGTGGGTTTTTGGGCCATCGGTTTGCCCTACGTGGTTCTGTGGGGTGCGTTAGCGGCGCTGTTTCGCTTTGTGCCTTACATTGGTCCGTGGATCGCGGCTGTGTTGCCCATGGCTTTGAGTTTGGCCGTCTTTGATGGCTGGTCCCAGCCTCTAATGGTGATCACCTTGATCGTCGGTTTGGAGTTGCTGACAAACATGATTTTAGAACCTTGGCTTTATGGGCAGAGTGCAGGGGTTTCGGATCTTGCGCTGCTAATCGCCATCATGTTCTGGACCCTTATTTGGGGCCCTGTCGGCTTGCTATTGGCGACACCGCTGACCGTCTGCCTTGTCGTCTTTTCCAAATACATCCCAGAGTTGAGATTTGTCGAAATCTTAATGGGAGATAAACCTGAGGTTCAGCCAGCCTTTTTAGTCTATCAAAGGCTTCTTGTGGGAGACTTGGAAGAGGCTGAGGAACTGACACAGCAGTCGGCCAAAGAGATCGGTCAGGAAAAAACCATCGACCAAGTCTTGCTGCCTGCTGCTGTGCATGCGCGCCGCGAAATGATGGCAGGTCGCCTTAGCAAAGAAGAAAGTGATAGCATTCTAGATACGCTCACAACTCTTTCCAGTGAGACTGCGCTGGAGGAGGCCGTTGTCTTTGCGGCTGACAGCGATGGGCCCTTGCTTTTATGCCGTAGCTTTGACGCTTCTGCAGATGCCATTGCTCTGAATTGGCTCACCCGCTCTGTTGGGGCAGGGGTGCTGAAATGGGAGTCTATACCCCAGTCGGCTCTGGTGTCTGAAGTCATCGCACAAGTGGAAAAGCTGCAACCCGCCATTGTGTGCATCAGCGCCATGCCCCCTGGGGTTAGCAGCACCGCCCAACTGCTGTGTAAGCGTCTCCGTCATCGTTTTCCGGAGTTAAAGATTCTGCTGGCTCGCTGGGGTGCTCAAAAAGCAGAAAGCCCTGCGGATACGGGGGCCTCCTGGGTGGTCACCACGACTGAGCAGGCCCGTGAGCGCTTGCAGACGGTGCTTCGCTTGGAAGAACCCGCTTCAGCTCCTGCGACCTAAATCGTTCGAGATCATTATTGTCCCCCCCCTTCGTCTCCATGAGAACTTATCTATGCGTCTGCGGTCAGCCCGTTTTCTTTAATAACAGCGTCTGCATTCCCTGTGGGCGAGCCGTGGGTTTTGACCCTGACTCGCGTGAAATGCGAACGTTGGATTTAACGGAAGAAGGCGTCCATCAGCAGGCCCTGGCGGAAGTAGCGACGAAGCGCGGCTTTTTCCGCCGTGCACCCAGACCTGTGATACCTCAGCGTTACCGCTTCTGTGCCAACTTGAATGCCTGTGCTTGCAACTGGTTGATCCCTGCGGATGCCGATCCGGCTACCCTGTGTCCTTCCTGTGCTACCACGCGTGTCATTCCAGACCTTTCTCAACCAGGCAATCCAGAACGCTGGACGAAGCTGGAATCCGCCAAACGCAGGCTACTTTTCACGCTGCTCGATCATGGGCTTTGGGGGCCTGGTAATCGAGTGAAGTCCAGCGTTCCTATGGTCTTTGATTTTCTTCAAAATTTGCCAGGTCAAGCCCCCGTGATGACGGGACATGATATGGGTGTCATCACGCTGAATGTGCAGGAAGCTGATGATGATGTGCGTGAAAAAACGCGATTGGAAATGCGCGAGCCTTATCGTTCTTTGTTAGGCCATTTTCGTCATGAATCAGGTCACCATTACTGGGATGTGCTCATTGATGGCAGCCCTTGGCTGGCTGAATATCGCAGTTTGTTTGGCGATGAAACGGCAGATTATTCACTGGCGCTCCAGCGGAACTACTCGGAAGGGCCACCACCGGGGTGGGATCAAAATCACATCAGCGCCTATGCTTCTTCTCACCCCTGGGAGGACTGGGCTGAAACTTGGGCTCACTGGCTGCACATGAGCGATACCCTGGAAACGGCTGATTCGGCTGAGTGCCACAGCAATATCGTGCAGCCGAAAATCGATCCCACGTTGCTTTGTGCCGAAGGTCAGGAACCAACGCCTGAAATCAAGGCTTTTTGCGAGCGTGTCAGCCACTGGGTGGCATTGACCACTTTGGTGAATGAGCTCACACGCAGCATGGGGCAGCCGGATGCCTATCCTTTTGTGTGCAGTGGCCCCGTTCTGAAAAAACTCTTTTTTATTGATCGAGTTGTGAATGCGGGCTGATCAAATTGCGAATTGCATTGCGCAATAAACGCATGTGTTGGAGTCATGCATAAAGCATGAAAACAAGGAAGTTAGGTTCAGTGTTTGATTTATTAAAGTGTTGGTTTTCAACGTTTTAATATCAATGTGGGGCGGTTGGCAAAGTCTTTGCACTAGTCATGTCAGAGTGACGCACCAGTCACATCCATTCCTTGATCTTGCCATCATGAAAACCACCGACATCTCCCACGAAATCGCCTCCAAGGCGGACCATGAAGAAGCGACTGCGCGCCACGCGAGTTTTTTCATTTTCTCCCTCGGGATGCTGATCCTCACCCTCTCTTTCTTGAGCAGTTGCAACACCACACGCGGTTTTGGTCGTGATGTGCAGAAGGTCGGCAGCACCATCGAGAGGCAAGCTGTGAAGGTGCAATCAGGTCGCTAAAGAATCTCCTTATCAATCAGTCAGCCAACCAATCTCTATGAGCCCTCATCTTACTCCCATCGTTTCTATCGTTGCAGGCATTTGTGTCCTCATTTTCCCCCACCTCCTTAACTATGTGGTGGCGATTTATTTGATCCTTACCGGTGTTTTGGCCCTCGTTAAGTAATCTTAATCCTTCGCATCCTATGAACGCTATTCAAAAACAGATTCAGACTGCTTTCGCCGCGATGTTGACTTTACTGTTTGGTCTGAGTTTGACTTTGGTCAGTTGCAAAGACCGCTCTTCGAATGTGATTCTAGACAAACCGGAAACACCAGCAGAAAAGATCAAAGACAAAGTGGACGATGCTCTTGATCGTAGGCCTAACGAAAAGATTCGCGATGTCGCTGAAGACGTCGAGAAGGCGGCTGAAGATGTCAAAGAAAGCGTTAAAGACGCCGCCGAGAAATAGCCGCATGGGAGAGGCTTTAAACGGGTAACTTTTCCCGATGAAAAAGGTACTTACCATTGGCCTCTCCTTTTTAGAGCTTACCCCCCAGCTTCTTTTTCCCCCCATCCATGCTCCGTTCCTGGCACGGTTTATTCCTCATCTTTACTACATTCCTGCTCCTGCTGGTGATGGGTACGGTGGTGCGTAGCGGGCGACTGGCCGAGGAGGGCAGCGAACTAGTGACGCACACGGATGCGGTGATTGGTGAGTATTTAAAACTCCGCACCGTGATCACAGAGGCGGAATCCTCCACACGGGGTTACGCCATGACACGCCAGGCCCCCTTGCTGAAACCCCTCAGCACGGCTCCAGAACAATCTGAAAAACTGCTGCAAAGTCTTGTTGCTATGACTCGGGATAATCCGACTCAGCAAACGCTTTTGACGGAACTTTCCATTCTGGTCAATCAGCGTCTTGCCGTGCTCAAAAAGCTAGCTGATACGGCTAGTTCGAGCGATGCCGATTTGCCTCTGCGGGAGATCATCAGCCAAGGTGCGGGGGTGAATGATAGCATGCTGCAAAAGATTGATGAGGGTATCTTAGCAGAACGTAAACTGCATGCCGGACGCGAGGAGCAACTCCGCGATGTATTGCAGACGATGAATGTTACAGGTATCGGCGGTAGCATCTTGGCGGTCATTACAGGCATCGTGAGTTTTGTCATGCTGCAGCGCAGCTACCGCATCGCGCTACGCACCGCAGAACTCGAAGCAGAAAAAGAGCGTGCCATCGAGGCCGATGCTCAGAAATCTCGGTTCCTTGCGAACATGAGTCATGAGATTCGCACGCCCATGAATGCGATCATTGGCTTTGCTGATCTGCTGAATGGAATGGTGCATGAAGAACGTGCTCGCGGCTATCTACGTGCTATCCAAAGTAGTGGCCGTTCTCTATTGGATCTCATCAATGACATCCTGGACATCTCCCGGATTGAGGCAGGGAAGTTGTCCTTGCGGCCAGAACCTGCGAATGTGCATGAGATTGTTGAAGGGGTGGTCTTTGCCGTTAAAAAACAAGCGGAAGACAAAGGGTTAGCTCTGGAAATAAAAATTGAGCGCCAAGTCCCTAAAATCTTGGAGGTGGACTCCCTTCGACTTCGTCAGATCCTTCTTAACCTAACCAGTAATGCGGTTAAATTTACTCATAAGGGCAAGGTAAAGATCCACGTCAGCACACTGAATGAAGCGAAGTCTGGAGAGGCCTGTGACTTGCAGGTGAAAGTGAGTGACACAGGTGTTGGTATCGCCGAGGAGGATCGTGAGCGGATCTTTTCCGCCTTTGAGCAGATCAGCACCCAAAGCCGCAGTGGCGCACAGGGTACAGGGTTAGGTCTCAGCATCACACGGCGTCTGGTGGACTTGATGGATGGAGAGATCTCACTCATCAGCGAGCCTGGGAAAGGCAGCACATTCACTTTGATTCTGCCGGGCATTCCCCTTAGCCATGCGACCAATGATCCTCCGAGTGATCATTCCGCAGACTTCAATCGGCTGCGCCCTGCCACCATTTTGGTGGTGGATGACAATTCGACAAATCGTGAGCTTATCGCGGGTTATTTGCATGGGTCCCATCATGAAATTCTCTTTGCTCAAGATGGTATGGAAGCTCTGGAACTAGCCCGGACAGCCAAGCCAGACGTAA
Source organism: Prosthecobacter dejongeii (assembly GCF_014203045.1). Classification (NCBI taxonomy): domain Bacteria; kingdom Pseudomonadati; phylum Verrucomicrobiota; class Verrucomicrobiia; order Verrucomicrobiales; family Verrucomicrobiaceae; genus Prosthecobacter; species Prosthecobacter dejongeii. The sequence continues at coordinate 206,764 of NZ_JACHIF010000010.1, read as the reverse complement.
TCTTGATGGACATCCGCATGCCACGCATGGATGGCAAATGGGCGCGCCAGATTTTGCGTGAGGATAACCGCACCTCGGCGATTCCTGTGATCGCGCAGACAGCTTCTTCCATGCCCGAAGAGTCAGCCAAGCTACAGGAAATGTTTGATGGTTATCTGCGCAAGCCTTTCCACCAGCGTCAGCTTTATCGGGAGCTCGAAGGTGTGCTTGGGCATGCGACCATTCGTTACACCACGCCGAGACCTCAAGTGCCGCATGCTGAAGATTTACCGACTAGCATTCTGGAGTCCTTCGATGCAAGCACCACGGCTGCTTGGCCGGGATTGGCTGCCCAACTGCAAGTGTGGGAAGACGGGGATGTTAGCCGATTTCTGGATACATTCCCCATGCTGGAAATCGCCACCTTTGGTCATCAACTCCACCAAGAGGCGGCGCGTCATGATTGCCCCCCGTTAGCTCGTTATGCCACGGCGCTTTATGGGGCCGCAGAGACTTTTGAGTTGGATGTCGTCGAACGCTTGCTGCGTGACTTTCCTGCTTTTTCCCGCCGCATCACCGGCATCAAAAAAGACCCCCCATGATTGTGGAACCCCAACCCCCCCTCAGCCCCAGCACCGCACGTGGAGTCGTGCTGGTGGTGGATGATCAGATGCAGAATATCCAGGTCGTGGGCACGGTGCTCACGCGTGAAGGGTATGAAGTCATCCCTGCTACCAGCGGAGCCCAGGCCCTGCAGCGTATCGCTGCACGTTTGCCGGATCTGGTTCTGCTGGATGTGGTGATGCCTGATGTGGATGGCTTTACCGTCTGCAAACGGTTGCGTGAGCATCCAGATACGGCAGGATTGCCCGTTATTTTTGTTTCCGCTGCAAATGACTCTGAGACCATCGTGAGAGGGCTGGAGGCTGGTGGTGTGGACTACATTACGAAGCCGTTCAACAAGGCTGAACTGCTCGCTCGTGTGCGCACGCAGGTAGATCTCCAACGCGCACGTGAAACGACCTCCCGGATGCTGAGAGAGCGTGAAAACATCGTCAGCATGGTGGCGCATGATTTAAAAAACCCACTCGGTGCCATTCGCTTCAGCGCGCAGACACTGCTGGAGCTACCAGCGGAAAAGATCAATACCGCCAGTGATCTCACAGGCCACATCGTGGCTACATGCGATCAGATGCTCAAGTTCATTGACCGGTTCCTAAACAACCGTGCTCAAGAGGCTGAGCATGAACGCATGACCACCGTTCATATCTCCTCCGAACAAATTAAAGAGATGCTCACCGCTTGGTATCCCAATGCCAAACGAAAGAACACGACCCTCGCAGTGACACTTTCTGAGACACCTTTGCTCGCCAGTGGGGATCTATTTACCGTGCGACAGATCGTGGACAACCTCATGAGTAACGCAGTGAAATTTTCCCCTCTGGGCAGTCAGATCACTTCACGCGTTTATGCAGATGGGGAGCGCTTCATCATTGACATCGAAGACGAAGGTCCCGGCTTCAGTGAGAGTGATTTAGCCCGCATTTTTCAAGATTACACGCGCCTGAGCGCACGCCCTACGGGGGGAGAATCCTCCACTGGGCTTGGCTTAGCCATCGCTAAACGTGGTGCCGACCGCATGGGTGCCAAACTTACCATTGATAATCGTTCGAACGGTCAGGGCTCCATTGCCCGACTGGCTCTGCCTTTGGCCCTCGTCGCCAAGGCATGACCTCATTAACCCAACCAACCAACCCCCCCCCCACTTTTATGGACATCCTCATCGTAGATGACGAAGCCAGCATCCGTCGCGCGACCAGTCTCGCACTGGATGCCGCTGGCCATTATGTCGAGACCGCTGAAAACGGAGCTGTGGCTCTGCGCAGTCTCAAAGAATCTTCTTTTGATCTCGTGCTGCTAGATCTTTATCTTGGCGAAGAAAGCGGCCTGCAAATTCTGGAAACGATTCGCCGGGAACACCCCAGCGTGCACGTGGTCATCTTCACAGCGAATGCCACGATCCCAAATGCCATTGAAGCCACCCGTCTGGGTGCAGTGGACTTTTTGGAAAAGCCCTTTAGCCCAGACCAACTCCGCCAAGCTCTGAAGCGCATCACCACTCTGCGCACCCTGGAACGTAAAGTCGAGGAACTGACTACCGAGGTCCGCACACAAACGCCTCCACCCCAGGTGATGTCGAAGAACCCAGGGCTCCAGCGTCAGATAGAGGTCCTCTTTCGTGCAGCGGACACACAGGCTTCTATCCTCATCCTGGGTGAAAGCGGTACGGGCAAAAGCATGATCGCGCGCGCCATCCATGATCAGAGCCCTTTTCGTGATAAACCTTTCGTCACAGTGAGCTGCCCTAGCCTCTCTCGAGAGCTGTTGGAAAGTGATCTCTTTGGCCATGTCAAAGGCTCCTTTACGGGAGCGATGCGGGACACCTGGGGGAAGGTGAAGGCTGCAGAAGGTGGCACTTTGTTTCTCGATGAAATCGGCGAGTTACCCCTGGAAATTCAGCCAAAGCTCCTCCGCCTGCTGCAAGAGCGCGAGTATGAGCGGCTGGGGGAAACGACTCCACGCAAAGCGAATGTACGTGTGATTGCCGCGACCAATCGAGACCTAAAACAGTGGGCCAGCGAAGGACGCTTTCGGGAGGATTTATTTTATCGCCTGAATGTCATCTCGGCCACCATGCCCCCGCTACGTGAACGCCCTGAGGACCTGGTGGCCTGTGCAGATAACTTCCTGAAATTCTTTGCAGACCAGTTCCGCCGCAAGGTGCGCCGCTTCAGCCCGGCGGCCTATGTGGCCCTGCGCAATCATCCATGGCCTGGTAACATTCGTGAACTGCGCAATGCTATCGAGCGTGCCGTCATCCTGGCTGAGGGAGATGAGATCACTCCTCGCGATCTCCCCGAAGCAGGGGGGAGCACCACACTCAATGGTCATGACCACGGTGCCGAAGTCGGTCAGCGAGTCAGCATTGAGAAGTTGGAGTGCGAACACATCCGCCGGGTGATGTCTATCACGGATTCCCTCCAGGAAGCGGCAGAAGTGCTCGGCATTGATGCCGCCACGCTCTATCGCAAACGCAAGCGTTACCAGTTGGACAGTTAGCAACAGGGCCCGGAAGCGTGGGCAGGGTGTCCACGCTGAATGCGGATGATGTTACCAATACAGACGCTCCACCAAGCCCAGCACTTTGGCACCTGGCAGGGCACCGACTTCCATCTGATTCATCACATAGGCCAGTGCGATGCCATTTTCTGGGTCCGCAAGAGACAGGCTGCCTCCAGCCCCGGGATGGCCAAAGGCACTCAAACTCTGTCCATAATGCTGGCGCAGTTTGGCCCCATCGTATCGTGGATCTGGATTGATCGGGTCCTTCATCACACCCGCGCCAAAGGCGATGGGGGTGAGGAGCACGCTATCCTCTTCTTCAGATAAAGTGTGGCTGAGCTGCCTAACAATGGATTCCGAAACGAGGCGTTTGCCATTCCAAATGCCCCCCTGGGCCAGCATGGCGTAGAATTTGCCGAGCCCGCGTGCGCTGCCTACACCGCCCATGCTGGCAAAGCCGGGTGCCCACAGTGCAGAGGTGTTGAATTCACTCACCGCATTGAGACCGAAGGGGCTGGTGAAGGTTCGCTGGGTCAGCGTGCCGCCAGCATTGTAGGCTTTGAGGAAAGGCTGGTCATTATGCGCGATGCTGATTTTCCCAGGATATACAGGTGAAACCCGGCCCCACTGCTCTTCTGGTAAGCCGATCCAGAAATCGAGATCCATCGGTTCACCGAAGGTCTCGCGGAAATAGAGACCCAAAGAATCCACTCCGGTAATGCGGCGCACGGTTTCATCCATCAAGAAACCGAAGGTGCGCGCATGGTAGCCCTGGCGTGTGCCAGGTTCCCACAGCGGAGTTTGATGCTCCAGTGCCTCCACGACGGCTTCATAATTAAAGATGGGCACGCGTTCATCCAGCGCACACAGCCCTGCGGTGTGCGAGAGTAAATGGGCAAACTGCATCGCCCCTTTTCCTCCGCCAACGAATTCGGGCCAGACCTCAGACACGGCACAGTCCAGTGGCAGTCCAGCCTCCTCCAGTGCCATCAGGCAGCATACTGCTGCGGGGGCTTTCGTGGAAGAAAAGACGGGGGCCAGCGTTCGTGCATCCCAGGGCTGGGTGCTTTGGCGGTCACAAAATCCCTGCGCCAGTGCCAGCACTTCCACGCCATGTTGCCAGATGGAAACGGAGGCTCCCAGTTCTCCTCGTGTGCGGAAGTTTTCTTCGAACCATTCCGTGATGGCGACTTTGGCTGTGGGCGTGATGGCGTGCATTTTTAGGATTTATCTAACTGCGTGCGCAGTCGATCCAGGTCGGGATCCTTGCGCGCATGGCTCCGCAGACTGCCATCCATTTCAAAAGATTGCCTCAGTAAATTCAGCGCTTTTTCATCTTCGCCCAGACAGGCCAGGTAGCAGCCCAGATTGTAGTAATACACGGGTTTAGTTCGCAGGGCCGCAGGGCCGCGTGCCAGCAGGTCCAGTGCCTCCGTGGTGCGCCCCAGCTCATGCAGGCAATAGGCGGCGTGGATATAGCCTCCGGGTTCTTCGGGCTCCAGGGCGCACAACTTTTGCGTCAGAGCCAGAGCCTCCGCCCACTGGCGGTCCCCCATGCGGCAGAGCACGCTGAGTTCGATGACATCCACCCGCTCCGCTGCAGAAGGGGGGAGACGGATCAATTCTGCCTGGGCCTCTTCATGAAGACCCAATTCGACATAGCCTTGGGCGGCTAGGATGCGTCGTTCCAGATCGTTCATGTTTTTCGGTTATCAGTCAATCTGGCGGGCGAGTCAATAGGACGAGCGCAGCATTCGATGCGAATGGAACTCAGTCTGGGGTCCGTCTTTGTTTTTTCTTCCGGCAGCCTTCACTGCAATAGAGCACTTGGTCCCACACTCTTTCCCATTTCTTGCGCCAAGTGAAAGGCCTCTGGCAGACGGCACAAAGTTTCTCCGGCAAGTTTTCTTTTTTCACCCCTCGCATGTGGAGAACTACGCTTCCTTTTTCTTGCCGGGGTCAAAGAAGATCTTCACTTCCGCCTCGGTGGTGCCCAGGATTTGTTGAGCCCGCTTCAGCGCATTTCGTGTGGCCACATTGGGGTTGCTCGGGCTGGAGGGGAAAAGATTGTCCTTACCGATGACCTCCACCATGCCGGCATCCCGCAGCACGCGGTAGATATCCTTCATTACCCCGCTGATCAGGAGATCTCGCCCATCGGCCCTCAGCGCCCGCACCAGATCCTCCATCGCCATCACCGAGGTAGCATCCATGTGGCGGGCATTTTTCAGTCGCAGGATGATGATGCGCAGGTTCGGGTCTGCACAGGCCTGCTGGACTTGGCTGCGAAAGAGCTCGGCTGCGCCAAAGAATAGCTCCCCCTCCACATGGACGATGGAGATGGCCGGATTTTGCCTCATGCCAGGCTGGCTCGCTTCTGCTAGGTTACCCTCTTCGTTAAACTCATATTCGATGAGGGAGGGGCGGCTCGCCTTGCGCAGATACAGCATCAGGGACACCCCCACTCCGGTGAAGATGGCCACGTGCAGCGGCACCATCAGAGTCGCAGCCAGAGTGACCAAAAAAGTCAGCGCATCAGATCCCGTGGCTTGGAGGCAGATGCGCACATGGCGTTTATTGATGAGAGAAAGTGCCACGCAGATGATCAGCACCGCCAGGGAAGCCTTCGGAATATAGACCACCAGACTGCCCAAGGTTAGCGCTCCGAGGAGGCAGGCCAAGCCGTTTACCAAAGACGCGACGGGGGTGCGGGCACCGCTGGCAAAATTCAGCGTGCTGCGAACCATGGAGCCGGAGCAGGGCATCCCGCTCAGGTAGGCGCAGCTCAAGTTCGCCATGCCCAGGCCAAACATGTCCTGATTCGGGTCCACCCGCTGCCCTTTCAGGCCTGAGAGAGTCTTGCCCATGGTGGAGCTTTCCAGCGTGGCTAAAAAAGCCAGCGCGATGGCGAGGCCAAAAAGACGGCTGAAATCCGAAAGGAACTTGGGCGAGGCAAAGTCTGGAAACGGTGGCAGCAGATCCAACCAAGTGAATTGCGCATCTTGAAAGGTGGGAATGGTGATGTTCAGCGTTTTCATCCCCAAGCCGATGAGTGACGCTCCCACCAGTGCGATGGCCAGGCTGGGCCACGTCGGGCGCAGCCGGCGAATGCCCCAGTAAATGCCCGCCGTCAGGGCTGCTATCAGAAGGCTTTCCCAGTGCGTCTGTGAGAGGTTTTGTAACAACTGCCAGACGATACCCGGAAAGGTGCGTGGTTGGAAAACCTGCCCGTCTTCAGCGATGGTACGCGTGCCAATGCCCAGTACATTTCCTGCTTGGTTGGCGATGATCAGCATGGCCGCGCCCGTGATGTAGGCCACCATCACCGCCCGGCTGATGTACTGGGCCAGCTCAGCCACCTTGATGAAGGATCCGATCAACAGCAGCGTCCCCACCATGAACACCAGCAGCGGCATCAGCGTGATGCGGTCCAGGTGCGCATCGGCCGCAAAGTAGGAGAAAATCATGAACGCCGTCGCATTCGTAGGCCCGAGGACCGTGTAGCGAGAGCTCAAAAATAACGCCCCAACGATGCCAGCCACGGCCGAGCACGTGGTGCCAAATTGCAGAGGCAACCCTGCGATGGCGGCATAGGCCATGCCTTGTGGAATATCCAGCAGGGCCACGGAGGTGCCTGCCTTCAGATCCGCCTGAAAGCGCCGGGGGCCATAGCCACGCAGCCAGCGCCGGATGGGCAGGGGATCCAGGCCGGTATCTGCCAGATTTTCACTCAGCCACGAACGGCCCTGCCGCGCGAGATTGCGCGCGATCTGCCACCAGGAGGGCGTGGAAGGGCCGGACATACGTTACTTTAATGCGTGGAGATGGAAGATGGAAGTGGTTGGTTGCAGGTTATTCGTTATTGATCAGTGCCTCAGGCCGGGTTCCTATCCCAAAAAACGCCTTTCCGTTACGTCTCCTCCCATGCCTCCTCCGAAAAAGACCGCCTCACCCAGCCAAGTCCATGCCATCTTGGGCACTGACGACGCCCGGGTGAAGGAAATGGCCATGAAGACCGTGCAGCGTCTCTCCCCTCCTGGGGCCGATGAGTTTGCCAATGAGATCGTCGAGGGCAATGCCGACAATGCCGAGCACGCCGGACAGATTTGTTCCAACGTCATCATGGCCCTGCAAACCATGCCCTTCTTTGGTGGGGCCAAGATCGTTTGGCTCAAGGGCGCGAACTTTTTGGGCGATAACCAGACCGGCAAATCTCAGGCGGCCGTACAGGGTTTTGAAAACATCCTTGATGTCATCGAGTCGGGTCTCGGGCCCGATGTCAGCTTTGTCCTCAGTGCCAATTCCATTGATAAGCGCCGCACGGCCTACAAACGTTTGGGCAAACTCGCGGGCATTGAGGTCTTTGATAAACCCGATACCAGCAAGGCTGGCTGGGAAGGTGCCGTCATGGCGCATGCCAGCCAGAAAGCTCGTGAACTGGGCCTCACGTTTGAAAGTGGGGCTCTGGATCTTCTGGTGCAGATGGCAGGGGATGACACGCGGCAGCTTGAAAATGAGATTGTCAAAATCGACCTCTACCTGGGCGAACGCCGCCGCTGCGGTATCAATACCGTCCGGGGACTCGTCTCCCTCAGCCGTTCCGGCGTCATTTGGGAAATCGGCAATGCCATCGGTGCTCGTGATCTCCAACGTGCATTGGAACTCCTCGGCGTGCTGCTTTATCAGGGACAAAACGCCATTGGCATCCTCCTTGGGGCCATCGTTCCCCGTGTGCGCAGCCTGCTCATCGTCAAAGAACTGGCCACGAAGTACAAGGTGAACAAGTCCAACTACAGCGGCTTCACCTCCAGCCTGGATGCCCTCCCCAGCAGCGCCACCTCGCACCTGCCCCGCAAGAAGGATGGCAGCGGCTTCAATGCCTACCCGCTTTTCCTCGCCCTCAATGAAGCGGGTCGTTTCACTTTGGAAGAACTGCACGCTGCCCTCGTCGCGTGTTTGGATGCAAATGTGAAACTCGTCACCACTCAGTTGGATAACAAAGTGGTGCTGGAGCGTCTCTTGGTGGGCCTGCTGACTCCGCGAGTGAAGCGGTAACCACCGTACTGTGTGCCAAAAGCGGCTGAAGCCGTCACGGAGTTTTGCTTGTGCTCAGGGGGGCTTTCTGATGGAATGAAGCCTGCTCCCAAGTCCGTGATCATGAACGCTCTGCGCTGCCTCATCGCCCTCCTTTTTGCATTGCCCCTGCTGGGCCACGGCGCTTTCCCGGCCTTGTACATGAAGCCGGTTTGTCTTCAGCAGATCCATTCTCCCACTAACATCACTTCGGCTAAAGACGGCACTGGGCGTCTCTTCATCTGTGACCAGCCAGGGAAGATTCATGTTTTCCAGCGTGGCATGCTGCTGCCGACCCCTTTCTTGGATCTTTCTAACAGTGGGCTTGATCGTGTTTTTGTTGGGGCTGATCTCACAGTTTACAGTGAGCGCGGCCTTTTAGGCATGACTTTCCATCCGGATTTCAACGAGCCTCTGGCTCCGGGCTACCGCCGCTTTTATGTGAACTATACGGCGTTACCCAGCACGCCTACCGATAACCCAAGCACGCCCCAAGACTGTGTAACCGTCATCTCAGAGTTCCGAGTCTCTGCCAACGATCCAAATGTGGCGGACCCTAGCAGTGAGCGCATTCTGCTGACCTACGGACAACCTCAGTTCAATCACAACGGCGGTCAGATTGAGTTTGGTCCCGACGGCCTGCTATACATTGGCAGTGGGGATGGCGGCAGCGCCAATGACAACAACGCAGGGCATACGGGTGGCAGTAGCGTCAATCCACGGCCTAACGGCATCTTGGGTAATGGCCAGGATCGTCGAGTCCTACTCGGCAAGATCCTCCGCATTGATCCACTAGGGACCAACGGTCCAGGCGGCCAGTATGGCATCCCAGCAGACAATCCTTTCGTGGGCATGCAGCAGGACTTTACGAACGATGCTCTGGATGGACCTATGCGTGGCGAGATCTACGCCTACGGTCTTCGCAATCCCTGGCGCTTTTGTTTTGATAGCCGCGCAGGTGGGACTAACCGAATGTATTGCGGGGATGTCGGGCAGGGAAAGGTGGAAGAGGTGAACCTCATCACCAAAGGGGGAAATTATGGTTGGCGATATAAAGAAGGTAGCTTCGTCTTTGATGGTCTGATGTCCACCAACGGCATAGCCCCCGCAAGTCCCACGGACCCAATAGCCCAATACAAACATCCGGGCTCAGATCCCTCCATCATTCTGCCAGAACTCGGCCTCTCCGTCACGGGAGGTTATGTCTATCGTGGCAGTGCCATTCCAGGCATGGCTGGCAAGTACATCTTTGGGGATTACGGCGCTACCTCCGGGAGCGCGAATGGTCGCCTCATGGGCCTGGAGGACACAGCCGCTGGCAGTGGCACGTTCACCTTGGTGGAGGCGCTCCCTATCACTACTGGCAACCCCTTTGACCTCCATGTACTCTGTCTGGGCGAAGATGAAGCTGGCGAGATCTACGTGGGGACAAAAATCACAGCAGGCGTAACTCAACTCAGCGAGGGGCTGCCTGCGGGGGGCATTTACAAACTTGTTTTTGTTCCACCTGCCGGAACCATGACCTTGAGTGATGCTGCCGCGATTAAAGACACGACGATTTATTCAGAAAGCGATTTCAGCAACGGTTCCGGATCCCATTTTTTTGCAGGCTCGGCTAGCACTTCAGGTATTCGACGTGCCTTTCTATCTTTTGCGTTGAATTCGAATACCCTCCCTAGTGGTGCTTATGTTACAGGGGCTAGCTTACAACTTTATGTAAATCAGCAGGCCCAATCTGCCGTGGCTGGGGATTTTACGCTCCATAAAGCCACCGCTAGTTGGGGGGAAGGTACCTCCAATTCAGATTTTCAAAGTCCCGGTCCTGGGTTCGGCATTGCGGCTGCTGTCGGAGACGCAACCTGGCAGCTTCGACAAGTCAACACGGTGGGGACTCCGCCTCTAGGCACAGCTTGGAGTGTCCCAGGTGGTGATTTTATTCCCACATCTTCTGCTGCGGTGAATATCTCAAGCACGGGATCGGTGACCTTCAGCAACGCCCAACTTGCGGTCGATGTGCAGTCCTGGATTAACAACCCCTCGAGCAACTTGGGTTGGTGTTTGAGAGGGCCTGAAAATGATCTGCTTGTTGCGCGTCGTTTTACCAGCCGAAATTCAACGAATGCTTCGCAGCGTCCGCGTTTAATACTTCAGTATGCTTTCACTATTCCCCCCACACACTTCGAGTCCTGGCTGGCCACGCACTTCCCAGATAAGCCCATCGGCTTCTTTCTCGATGAAGCGGCGGATTTGGACAACGATGGCATCTCCAATCGCCACGAGTATGCCTATGGCCTCAGCCCGGTGGTGGCGGATGAAAACAGTGGCTTCACTGTTAGCACCCTGCCTGGCAGTGGCAGCAATACCCTGCACCGGCTCACCTTCCGCCGTGACAGTGCCGCCACGGATTTGACCTACCAACTCCAAACCAGTGCCGACCTCATCAACTGGACCACCATCGCCACCAGCATTGCCGGGACCAGTGCGCTGGGCAGCAATGGTGGCAGCGTGCTTTCAGATGTCGTCCAAACGGGCACCATTCGTCTCGTGACGGTACAGGAGTCTCTGGCTCCCGTGATGAAAACACGTCGCTTCGTGCGTCTGCACGTGCAGCGCTCTTTTTGAGATTCGCTGCTTGGAAATCTTCCGCAGGCGACGTTAAATCCTGCGCATGAATCCAGCCCCACTTCCGCGTCGTCAGTTTTTAAATCGTTCTCTTGGCGTGGCCGCCGTGGTAGCCATGCTGAAAGATCAAGCCTGGGCGGCGGACACTAAAGCGGGCAAGGTGAAGCATTCGGTCTGCAAGTGGTGCTACAAAGACATTCCTCTGGAGACCATGTGCCTCGCCGCCAAGGAGATCGGTCTGGAGTCCATCGAGCTTCTGGACCCACCTGACTTTGCGACGATGAAAAAGCACGGCCTGCACTGCGCCATGGTCAGCTTTCCCACAGCCATGGGGCCGGATAACAAAAAGATCGGCAGCATCCCGCACGGCTTTAATCGTGTGGAGCACCATGACCTCCTGGTGCAAGCTTACGAGCCTCTGTTGAAAGTCAGCGCTGAGGCGGGTTTTAAACAAGTCATCTGCTTCAGCGGCAATCGCAATGGCATGAGCGATGAGCAAGGCCTAGAAAACTGCGCCATCGGGCTGAAGCGCCTGCTGCCACTGTGTGAAAAACTCGGCGTCACGCTAGTGATGGAGTTGCTGAACAGCAAGGTGAACCACCCCGACTACATGTGCGATCACAGCGCCTGGGGCGTCGCCTTGTGCGAGAAGTTAGGCTCACCCCACTTCAAGCTGCTGTATGATATCTATCACATGCAGATCATGGAGGGGGACGTCATCGCCACCATTCGCAAGCAGCACGCTCACTTCGCCCATTACCACACCGGCGGCGTCCCCGGACGTGCCGAGATTGATGACACTCAGGAGCTCCACTATTCCGCCATCATCAAGGCCATCCAGGAAACGGGTTATACCGGTTACCTGGGCCAAGAGTTCATCCCGAAAAAGGCCGACAAACTCGCCTCGCTGAAACAGGCTGTGGGTATCTGCTCGGTTGGTTAGACCTGACTTGGTGGATATTCTTGCCTCACCTGGTCTTTGACGGCTTGACCCCATGCCTCCGATATGAACAATCGGGGCATGAAATACATCCTCGCGCTCGATCAAGGGACCACCAGCAGCCGCAGCATTCTGTTTGATAAGAAGGGCAAGGTCATCGCCACGGCGCAGAAGGAGTTTACCCAGCATTACCCCCAACCAGGCTGGGTGGAGCATGACGCGGCGGAGATCTGGAGCACCCAGCTCCGCACGATGAAAGAAGTCTTGAAAAAGGCCAAGGCCACAGGCAAAGACATCGCGGCCATCGGCATCACCAATCAGCGAGAAACCACCGTCGCCTGGAATAAGAAAACGGGCCAGCCGGTGGGCAAGGCCATCGTCTGGCAGGACCGCCGCACCGCCGCCTTTTGTGATAAGCTGAAGGCCAAGGGGGCAGAGTCCATGATCCGTCATAAAACCGGCCTCGTGGTGGATGCCTACTTCTCTGCGACGAAGATGAACTGGATGCTCAAGCATGTGCCTGAGACCAAGGAACTGGCCAAGGCGGGCGACCTCGCTTTTGGCACCGTGGATTCCTGGCTGCTGTGGAATCTGACGGGCGGCCAGGTGCATGCCACGGATGTCAGCAATGCCTCGCGCACCATGCTCTATGACATCACCCAAGGTGGCTGGGATGTAGAGCTGATGAAACTCTTTGGCGTGCCTGCTTCCACCTTGCCTGAGGTGCTTCCCTCCAGTGGTATCTTCGGGGAGACCTCTTTGTTAGGCGGTAGCATTCCCATCGCAGGCATAGCGGGGGATCAGCAGGCAGCCTTGTTTGGCCAGGTGTGCACCACCCCTGGCATGGTGAAGAACACCTATGGCACGGGTTGTTTCATGCTCATGCACACCGGCACGAAGCGCATCGCCTCCGGCAATAATCTTCTAACCACCGTGGCCTGGCAGTTGGGCGATGGTGAGTTGGAGTATGCGGTGGAAGGCAGTGTCTTCATCGCCGGCGCCGTGGTGCAATGGCTGCGCGATGGGCTGGGCATCATCAAAAAATCTTCGGAGGTGGAGGCCCTGGCGGCCCAGGTTCCCGATGCAGGCGGTGTTTACCTCGTGCCTGCCTTCGCAGGGCTCGGTGCCCCCCACTGGGATCAATATGCGCGCGGACTCATGTGCGGCATCACCCGGGGCACCACGAAGGCCCACATCGCACGCGCGGCCCTGGAAGGCATCGCTTATCAGGTGACGGATATTCTCCACGCCATGCAGGCAGATGCAGGGGTAAAGCTGCGTGAGTTGCGCGTGGATGGCGGGGCCAGTAACAACAACCTCATGATGCAGTTCCAGGCCGATCTCCTCGGCGTGCCCGTCGTGCGCCCCGTGGTCACAGAGACCACCGCCTTAGGCGCAGCTTACCTCGCAGGCCTCGGTACCGGCTTCTGGAAAAACCAGGCCGAAATCGCCACCCAGTGGCAGACCGAACGCCGCTTTGAACCTGCTATGAAAGCCCCCCAGCGCAAGAAGCTCCTTTCAGGCTGGAACCGTGCACTGGAGAGGACCAAAGGGGCGTAGTCGAAAACGAAGCGACTACTGCAGTCTCTTCGCCACTTCGGCGGAGAGGGCGCGGTTGTCGGCACGGCCAGCGGCGCGTTCGCCCAGCAGTTTCATCACAGCTCCCATGTCTTTTTTGGAGGTGGCACCCAGTTCTAGGATCACGCTATTGACGAGTTTTTCCATTTCGTCGGCGCTCATGGCGGCGGGGAGGTATTTCTCCAGCACGGCGATTTCGGCCTTCTCGGTTTCGGCAAGGTCAGGGCGGCCGCCGGCTTCGTAGCTGGCCACGGAGTCCTGGCGCTTTTTGAGTTCTTTGCGGATGACGGCGATGGCGTCGGTATCCTCCAGTTCACCTTCAGCCCCGAACTTTTCAATTGCTGCGTACTTGATCGCCGACTTCAGGCCGCGCACCACATTCAGGGTCACGGTGTCTTTCGCCTTCATGGCGGTCTTCATGTCTTCAGTGAGCTGCTGGGCAATGGGCATGGTCGTAGGGGGAAAAGATTGGATTGGAAAGAACAGTGGCGTGTAGGGCTGGGGTTGTCCAGAGAGGATGGCTGTCAGAACCGTTGGCTTCCAGGCATGAAAAATCCCCTGGCAGCATCAGCCACACAGGGGATGTGAAGGTTTGTCGCGAGCTTGGTTACTTGAGGGTGACCTTGATGCCAGGGATGGCGTCTGTCAGCTCTTTCACGGCTGCTGGCGTGGCCTGGGTTTGGTAGAGGGAAACGGTTTTGAGGGACTTGATGCCACTGAGATGCTTGACCCCGGTATCGGTGATGGCCGTGCCGAAGAGATTGAGGTTTTGCAGATTCTTTAAACCAGCGAGGGATGCCAGACCTGCATCAGTGATTTTGGTCTGGCGCAGGTCTAACGAGGCTAGGCGTGGGAATTGCGCCAGTGTCTTCAATGCGGTGTCTGTGATGGCTGTGCGGCCAAGGTCAATCTGGGCCACCTGCTCTTTCAAAGGCAATAAAACGGTGATGGTTTCGTCCGTGCATTTGGACACTCCCGTGAGGAAGTCCGCACGCAGCAAAGGGCTGTCCATTTTGAGCGTCGCTATCTGTGCCCCGCCTGCTTTGGCTTGATCAATGGCGGCAGTTTCGGCGGGTTTCACACCTTCTTGAAGCTTGGCGTAGAAGGTCTCATGCTCGCGCACTTTGGTCACCGCAGCTTTGGCAGGCTCAGCTTCTTTGGGGGCACCTTCCATGTTCCCCTTCCAGCCACCAAAGTCTGCCCCGCCTTCGATCCACTCCTTCAGCAGCTTGATTTCATCCGGCGTCATGGGGTCGCCCTTCGGGGGCATGAACATGTCATCATCTTTGGGCAGGTTGACGACTTCATACATGTAGCTCTTGGCCAAATTTCCTGGTACCAGCGCAGGGCCACTTTCAGCCCCTTTCAGCATGGCCCAAGCCGCATCCAGGCGGAGGTCGGCTTTGGGTTTCTTCAGCTTCCCATCTTCCATAAAAGCCGCCTTGTGGCAGCTGAGGCACTTAGCCTCCAGCACGGGGAGGATCTGCTTTTCAAAGTTCACTGCTGCGGGCAGGGAAGCGGTGGCACCGGCAGCGGCGAAAGCTAAAAGGGATAAACGAAGCGTCGCGGAAGACATACGATTTGGGGTGGTTGGGCTCAATGCACGATGAAACATGCGGAATACCTGCATCTGGCGCGAGAGAAACGCTTGCCTCAGCGTCTTGTTTCAAGGAAAACTGACAGCAACTTACTGACCCTCATGCCCACACGAATCGAAACCGATGCTCTCCTCCGGCGTTCCACCTTGGCCATCGTCATGGGTGGGGGGGCGGGAACCCGCCTTTTCCCGCTGACTAAAGACCGCGCAAAACCTGCCGTGCCTCTGGCTGGTAAGTATCGTCTTGTGGACATCCCCATCAGCAACTGCATCAACTCGGGCGTGCGCCAAGTGTATGTGCTGACTCAATATAACAGCGCCTCGCTGAACCGGCACATCGCTCGCACTTACAAGTTCGACCAATTCAGTCGTGGCTTCATCGAAGTGCTCGCCGCTCAGCAGACTCCACAGGGGGAACGCTGGTATCAGGGGACGGCTGATGCGGTGCGGCAAAACCTGCGTTACTTCCTAGAAGGGGATCATGAATATTTCCTCATCCTCAGTGGTGACCAACTTTACCGCATGGACTTTCGCAAAGTGATGGATCAGCACCTCATGAGCGGAGCTGAATTGACCATCGCCACACTCCCTGTAAATGCAGAGGATGCGACAGGTTTTGGCATCATGAAGGCGGATGCCTCAGGCCGTATCCATGAGTTTGTGGAAAAGCCCAAGGACCCTGCCGTGCTGGAGTCCCTGCGCATGCCGGATGAAACGCTCAAGGAGCTAGGCCTGCCTACAGAGGAAGCTCGTTACCAAGCCTCCATGGGCATTTATGTCTTCAATCGCAAGGCCCTCATTGAGAGCTTGGATAATGATTGCATGGATTTCGGCAAGCACATCATCCCGGCTGCGCTGAAGAAGTACAAGGTTCATTCCTTTAACTTCCAGGGTTACTGGGAAGACATCGGCACCATCCGTAGCTTTTTCCATGCTAACTTGGATCTCTGCAAACTGGTCCCCCAGTACGATTTCTTTGATTCTTCGGCGCCTATTTTCACTCATGCCCGGTTCCTTCCTGCCACCAAGATTAACGGAGCTGTCATTCGCGAGGCCCTGATTTCAGATGGCTGCATCATCACTGATGCGCATGTGGAAACGGCGGTCATCGGCCTTCGCTCCATCATTGAGACGGGCACCACCATCCGTGATACCATCATCATGGGCGCTGACTACTATGCTGGCGCTGCGGGCACAGACCAAAGCAAGCCCGCACCCGGCATCGGCCGGAACTGCCGCATTGAAAAGGTCATCCTGGATAAGAACGTCCACGTTGGGGACAACGTGGTCATCACCCCCGAGGGCAAGCCGGAGAATATGGATAGTGACCTGTTTTACATCCGTGATGGCATCGTGGTGATCCCGAAGGACACCGTCATCCCTGCTGGAACCTGGATCTAAACAGTCTTTTTCACACGGCCCTGCATCTTCGATTTTTGAGGATGCAGGGCTTTTTTATTCTTTGCCCAGCAGCTCGCGCAGTTTCCGGCGCAAGGTCGCTCGGTTCATGTTCAGCGCTGCGGCGAGGCGTGTGGGCTTGTCCTCAAAGCGGTGCAGCAGCTCTGCTAGCAGAGGTTTTTCCACCTCGGCCAGCAGCGTGTCGTAGTCAGGGATGAGCTCTTCCGGGCACGTCAGTTTTTGATCTACCCAGGCAATCAGGGCGCGTCTCAGCGCCTCATCCAGATGCTTGCTTTCTTGGCTGTGGCTACTGATGGCCTCAGGCAGATGGCGGGGCAGCACGGGAGCGGCGGAGCAGACGGCGGCCACATGCTGCATGGCGGTGACCAGTTCCCTCACGTTCCCTGGCCAGTCGTAGCCTTTCAGGGCAGCTAGGGATTCTAGGGCCAGCGGTAGCTCTCGGTCTGGGGCGGCTCTTTGGAGCATGGCCGTGGCCAAGGCTGGTAAGTCCCCCGTTCGTGCTGCTAAAGGTGGCAGTGCCACGTGGAGGACGCTGATCAAGTAATACAGATCTTCACGAAAGCGGCCCTGAGAAATGAACTCCAGCAACGGCAGCGAACTGGTGGCTAAAATCCGTTGCTCTGCCTGGGCTAGAGCGCGGCACAGTGTGGCCTGAACAGGGAGCGAAAGGGAGCCTACTTCTTCGATCAGCAGGGTGCCGCCCTTTGACCTTTCCAAGCATTGTGCCAGCACCGTTCCCGCCTGATCCGTGGGCCATTCATCACTGCGAAAGATCACCAGAGTGTGCGGAGTGCTCTGGGCGGCGATCACCTCAGCCGCGAGGGTTTTTCCCGTTCCGGGCTGACCTGTCAGCAGCACCGGGACGGCGGTGGCGCAGGCCTGAGCGATGATGGCAAAGGCACGCTGCATATCCGGTGCATCACCGATCATGATGGCTGGGGCAGGTGAAGCTGCCGTCTGCGGGGCTTCATTCCTGGGCAGCTCCAGTAAGGCGCGCAGTTGGGGCTGGATTTCCGCTAAGTTCAGCGGTTTTAGAAAGTAGTCATGCGCTCCCAGGCGGCGGGCTTCCAAGGCATTGTCCAGGGTGCCATGTGCGGTGATGATGACGATTGGGGGCGGATTGGGGTTGGCGCGCAGCGTGGCCAGAACCTTCAAGCCGCTCATGTCTGGAAGACCGATGTCCAGCAGCACCGCATCAAACTTCTGACGCTGGGCTTTTTCCAATCCGCCAAGTCCAGACGCTGCCACGACGGGCTCTGCCCCCAGGCGGCGCACCACGGTGGAAAGAGCTGCCGCTAGGGCGTATTCGTCTTCGATGATCAGGACTCGTGGCATTCAGCAAGGACGGCTAAAAAGTGATCATCGGCAAAGTGATCTCGACTC
Source organism: Prosthecobacter dejongeii (assembly GCF_014203045.1). Taxonomy (NCBI): domain Bacteria; kingdom Pseudomonadati; phylum Verrucomicrobiota; class Verrucomicrobiia; order Verrucomicrobiales; family Verrucomicrobiaceae; genus Prosthecobacter; species Prosthecobacter dejongeii. The sequence goes on along the minus strand of NZ_JACHIF010000010.1, from coordinate 189,050 downwards.
GAGCACCGCCTTTGGGATGATTTTTGAGCGTCATTTGACCTCCGTGGGCAGAAATGATCTCTCGTGCAACGTTAAGCCCCACGCCCATCCCCCCTTCTTTTTCAGAGAAAAACAGCTCCACACCTTGATCGAGGGCAGCGGCAGAAAAGCCCGGCCCCCGATCGTCAAAGGTCAGTGTCACCCAGGAGGGATCCGTTTTCAGTGTGATCTCCAGCCGCCCACCTCCTGGCATCGCCTGCATGGCATTGAGGATGATGTTGCGAAACACCTGCTGCAAGCGCAAGCGATCTCCCAGAGTGTCCGGCGCGGTGCTGTTTCCTTCACCTTCGTGGATCAGTTGGATGTTCGTTCCGGTGTGTTCAGCTTGAGGTTGGAGCATTTGCACCGTCTCTTGCAGCAGCGGTAGCAGAGAGAGTGGCTGCTTTTTGGGGGAAGCTGGGCGGGCTAAATAGAGCCATTGGTTCACGAGCCCCTCAATCACCCGAACCTCAGCCAGAAGATGCCGTAGAGATGTCTGAGATTCATCATCTAGATCCACACTTTCAATGAGTTGAGCGTGCAGTTGAATGGAGGCCAGCGGATTTTTGATTTCATGCGCCAGCCCTGTGGCTACACGGCCTAACAAGGCGAGTCTTTCCGACTGGGCGCGGCGTTCACGTTCGCTTAGCAGGTCATCTCGGGTCTGGGTCAGTGCACGTGCCAGTTCGCCGATCTCATCAGCCCGTTTCGTTTCCGGAAGCGCGCGTGCCTGAGGGCTAAAAAAGCCGCCTAGCCTGCGGGTGAGACGCCCCACAGGCTCCACCACTTGCCGCCCGATGACCCAGGCAAAAAGGGCCGAGAATAACCAAAAGGCGATCAAGGAGTATCGGGTCGCAGGGTGCCACAGGCTCAGGGTCAGGGCCGGGGCATCACGGATGAAGATCATGTCATGCTGCTCATCTACCGGTAGCACCAGAGCTTGGCGGCCTGTGGGGAGTTGCAGCACTTCCAGGCTTGTGGGGGCATCCATGAGCATCCGCGCTTCCTCTTGCCTTAGCCCAGGGCCCGCCTGGCCCAGACGGTTGCGAAAGTGGATGTTCATGCGCAGGAGTTGGCTCAGATCATCGGCCAACTTCGGACTGCGCGGGAGATTCAGTCGCATGACAAAGTCCACGTCATTTTGCGCCACCGTGACAAAGAGCCGCTGCATTTCCTCCTGCTGCTGATAGCGCAGCCAGGCCACTAGGAGCAAGGACCCCATGGCAACGAAGACCACCATCACCACGCCGTAACGCGCTGCGAGACTCTGATGCCAGCGCCGGGAGAAATTCATACTGGAAAAATCAAGCGTGACCCAGGCGCTGAAGGATTTCCGCCAGGATGCTTTCAGGCGACTGCTCCAGAGACACCGTCCAGAGATCTGGGGATTCTTCCAAGATCGCAAACTGACTGTCTAGCAGGCTGACGGGCATGTAGTGGCCTTGGCGTTTGGCCATGCGGGAAAAGATCACCTCTTTCGAACCTTTTAAATGAATGAAGATGAAGTCTTCCTCAGCATCGCCCTTCCGCAGTTTTTCCCGATAGATGTTTTTCAGGGCAGAGCAGGCCAGCACATAAACGGCGGTCTGGCCGCGCATTTCTTCGATGCGGGCGCGCAGGGCCGCATACCAGGGCCAGCGATCTTCATCCGTCAGCGGGATGCCGGCGCGCATTTTGTCCTTATTCGCCAGCGAGTGAAAGTCATCTGCATCTTCACAGATGCCGCCTAAGCGCTCGGCCAACAGGGTGCCGATGAGGGTTTTGCCACAGCCACTAACTCCCATAACGATGATGGTGCGGGGAAGGGGGGCGGGGAGATCGGTCGGCTGCATGAGGATGAAGGGCTGATTTTCACGCAAACCGGGGCCGACGCAAAGCCCAGAGAGGAAAACAACGCATAAATCTTTGCGGACAAGGGGGGGATGCGTGAGTTTCCCCACCTCATGGCTGCCGCAGACACCGCTACTCTCCTCATTCATTGCCCAGACCGTCCCGGGTTGGTGCATGATGTCACTGGCTTCATCTTTGCGCACCGGGGGAATATCATAGACCTGCAGCAACACATTGACCCCACCCTGGACGCTTTTTTCATGCGGCTGGAATGGAGCTTGGAAAACTTCACCCTTGAGAAGGAGGAGATCGCCCCCCGGCTCCAGCCCCTGGCTCGTCGTCATGACATGCAGCTCCGCCTGCACTTCGCCAGTCAGAAAAAGCGCGTGGCCTTGTTTGTCACCAAGGAGAGTCACTGTCTTTATGATCTGCTGGCTCGGCATGAGTCCGGCGACTTGCCCGTCGAGATTCCTTTGATTGTGGGCAATCACGATACCCTGCGCTCGGCGGCAGATCGTTTCGGCATCCCCTTTTATCATTTCCCCATCACGAAGGAAAATAAGCAAGAGCAAGAGGCCGCCCAGATCGAACTGCTGAAAAAGGAGCGTGTGGATACCGTGGTGCTGGCCCGCTACATGCAGATCATCAGTCCGGCGATGATCGCCGCCTTCCCGAATCAAATCCTCAATATCCACCACAGTTTCTTACCCGCTTTTGTGGGGGCCAAGCCCTACCACCAAGCCCATGCCCGTGGCGTGAAAATCATCGGAGCCACCAGTCACTACGTGACAGCAGATCTGGATGAAGGTCCCATCGTGCATCAAGACGTGATGCGGGTGAGCCATGAGGACAGCGTCCAGGATCTGGTACGACTAGGTCGGGACCTGGAAAAAAACGTGCTCGCTAAGGCCCTCTGGTGGCACGTGCGTGACCAGGTGCTGGTTTACCAGAATAAGACCGTGGTGTTTGAGTGATGCGGCGGTATGCGGGGGCTTACAGCTTTTCAGCGCGCTGGCGCACGGCCTTCACCTGTGGATTTTTTTGCTCCTCAGCACTCAGCATGTTCAGATGGTCCAGTGCTTCCTTTGCCAGCCCCAACTCCAGATAACCTTCGGCGATGGCCAAACGCGCTTTAAAATCGAGTGCGGCGTCAGGTTCTGTCTTCGCTAAATAAACCCAGCCATCGCCTTCCTTTTGGAGCCGCCATTGATTGATGGCCACGACGACAACCAAGCCCACGATGGCGATGGAGCTTTCTAAAATGAAAGGCGTCGCGAGTGCCCCCGCTACCATCATGACCGCTTTGGCTAGAACCTCGCGGGCTGTGTCACTGACCTTACAAACAATGACCGTTGCCGTGATGAGGGTGGCAGTAAACAGCAGGGGAGAGACCCACCAGCGTTTGGAGACATAAACTTCTGACATGCCACAGCCTACTGCAATCCCGCCGGCAATCCAGTGTCGAATGCGGGTGCTGGTTGCGAGATGACTGGACGGGTACGCATGGAATCTGAAGTCAAGTCACTGCGGGAAGTACCTTTCATGGAAAGTATTTCCATCTGAGGCGTTTCGTGGGCGAGGGGAACCGTGGGGGCCTGCTTAGCACCTGCCTTCAGTGCCTCTTGGGAGACATGATGACCCCACAGCCCTGTTCCCACGAATACCAAGGCGAAAATGACCAGCCCTGCCACGAGGGGCGAACGAGAGGCTTTTTTGCGTTCTTGTGCGTTCAATAGACGCTGTAAGCGGCGATCTTTTACCACCCAGGGGCCGTGGTTTTCGGTGAGGTAGCGGTAGTCCCCTGGACCACCGAGTTTGGAAGTGGGAAGTTCTTCCAAGACCTCCTCCACATCAATGTCGAGGAACTGGCCGTAGATTTTTAAAAAGCTGCGGGCGTAAGTCAGGCTACCGAAAGCGGCCCAATTATCCTGCTCTAACCACCGAAGACGTTGGGCGGGGATACGCGTTTCGTGGGCAACATCCAGCAGCGTCAGCCCACGTTTTTCACGCGCTGTTCGTAGCTGGATGCCAGGCAACATAGACATAAAGAATTTCGCACCCAGTTTGGCATTTGGATGTCATTAAAAGAAGCCAAATCTTTAACGTGCGCTGTTCCTGAGAACAGCGGGCTTCTGTATGCTGTATGTTATATACCTATTTTGAAGGCTGCGGTTACTCAAGATCTGAAAAAATTCAGAAAACAGCTTTTTAAAGCCTGCGCTATTCCTTCGGTTCGACGCTTTCTGGGGATAGCTTAGCGACGCGTTCTTTGAGCTCACGACCTGGCTTAAAACGCACCACGCAGCGATCTGGGATGACGACTTCATCCTTGGGTTTATTGGGATTGCGTCCGATCTTGGACTTGGCGACGCGGACTTCAAAAGTTCCAAATTTACGGAAGGTGACATCGTGTCCCGTTTCCATTTTTTTCCCGATCAATTCCACCAAACCATCCAAGACTTCAGCGACTTGGTGATGTTTGAGCCCGGTGAGGTCGCTCAACTCGGTGATCATATCGCGTTTGGTAGCAGTGGGCATGAGACTTAGGGGGTAAGTTAGATGGCGGAGAGACGGGGCTTTGCAAGCTGTTCCTTAGTCCTCTAAGGGATTTATAGGGAAGACGACCTGCTTTCGTTGGCGTTGAAGACTTCCTGGGTCGTTTTAAAATGCAGTTTTGCGACTTGAGCGAGGATCTCTGGACCCTGATTTTGTAACAGGATTTTAGCGTTGTCTTTTACCTGTTGGGAGACGCCTTTGGGCAATGGAGTGCCAAGTTGCTGCCCGCTTTCGCGGAGCCAAAGAACGAATTTTTCCCGGGCCAGGATGGATGCAGCCGCCACGGCTGGGTCGGACTCTGCTTTGGTACGTTGTACCAGTTCGATTTGTTGTCCCTTCGCCTGAAGGGCTTTTTTGAGCACGGCGGGATTTGCGAATTGGTCAGAAATGGCCTGGGGGCAATCGGGCACACGCTCCAGCAAAAGCTCGATCACCTTTGCGTGTCCCCAGGCTAACAAGCGGTTCAGGTTACCGAATTTTTCATACAGCGCGTTGTAGCGTTCGGGATTGATTTGCACCACTTCCCAGCGCAGCCCAGGCACCTGCCGGATGGCCTGTGCCACTTGCTCGATTTTTTGGTCACTGGTGATCCGCTTGCTATCCACTGCGCCGATCTCACGCAGCCTGCGAGCCACGTCGGTATCTACATAAACGCCAGCGATGACCAGCGGCCCGAAAAAGTCGCCTTTACCACTCTCATCCACCCCGATGTGGGGCTGGTACATTTCGGGATGATGGACTTCTTCATAGCCCAGTTCCGCCTGGCCGAGAATCTGTGGCTCCAGAATGAGAGTCACAAAATCGGCCGTATCTTTGCCTTGAACCAGGACCTTGGGGCCTTTTTGGTAAACCAAGACATTCACCTTACCGCGGCTAGCAGCGTATAGGCAGTGGGGTTTCGTCTCAAACTCCCAGCCCTGTGCCAGGAGCAAAGATCTCAACTTCGTGGCCTGCTCGGTCGAAAGGGGTTTAGTGTAGGTCGTGATGGGGGCCATGAATGAGAAAAAAGTCTGCCGCAGGAAAACACACGGATTGTGGAAATGCGCGGCATTTCTCAGAGCAAAATACCGCAAAAAGATTCAAGAGTTACAAGGATTTGCGGGATTGACCAATCTACGAAGAAGAGCGGAGAATAAGTTTCCACCGCAGAAAAGTGGCCTCTTGTGCCGTTGTTAAGCCCTTACACTGCTACCTTCTTTGCTTTTTGATTCATGAAACTCTTCGCTCTCAGTCTGTCCCTCCTGCTCTCCCCTCTTGTTCATGCGGCAGAATGGACGATTTCCACATTTGCCGGAACTGGTGAAAAAGGGTTTAGCGGCGATGGAGGGCCCGCCACGAAGGCGAAAATGGACAATCCTTTCGGTGTTACTCGTGGGCCTGATGGGGCGATTTGGTACTGTGAGTACACGGGACAAAAGATACGTAAAATCACACCCGATGGCGTCATCCACACCATCGCAGGCACGGGTGAAACGGGTTATACGGGAGATGGAGGTCCGGCTTTGAAAGCCACTTTTAATCTGCCTCATGAGATCCGTTTCGATGCCGCTGGTGACCTTTACATCGTGGACATGAAAAACAACGCGGTGCGTAAGGTGGATATGAAAACGGGCCTCATCAGCACCTTCGCTGGAACAGGAGTGGCAGGCTACGCTGGTGATGGTGGTGCTGCGGCACAGGCGCAGTTGAAGCAGCCACACAGCATTCAGTTTGGTCCAGACGGGGACTTATACATTTGTGATATCGGAAATAACACCATTCGTAAGGTGGATATGAAGACCCAAATCATCACCACTTTTGCAGGCACGGGCAAAGCTGGAGACACTCCCGATGGCGCACCCATCGCTGGCACACCGCTCAAAGGTCCAAGGTCTCTGGACTTTGACAAAGCAGGCAACCTTTGGCTCTGCACCCGTGAGGGGAATCAGGTGTTTAAATTTGATCTCAAGGCCGGCAAGATCCACCACGTCGCAGGCACTGGTAAGAAGGGTTTTACGGGGCATGGCGGCCCGGCCAAAGAGGCTACCCTCAGTGGCCCAAAGGGCATCGCACTGGATGCTGAAGGCAATGCCTGGCTGGCCGATACAGAGAGCCATAGCGTGCGTATGGTGAATGCTAAAACAGGCACGCTGGATCTCATCGCGGGTACCGGAATGAAGGGTGATGGTGCAGATGGTGATCCTCTGAAATGTGAAATGGCGCGCCTGCATGGCATCTATGTGGACCATGATGGTGCCGTGTACATTGGCGATAGCGAGGCGCACAAAGTCCGCGTTTTGCGCCAAAAGTGATCTGCCTTGGCTTCCCATATTTCATCTTCCTTTGTTCAGCTCATGTCGCTCTTTCGCTCCCTCTTCTTACTGGCTCTGCTGCCTGGTTATTCTCTGGCAGATCGCATTCACCTGGTGGCAGGAGGTGTGCGGGATGAGGTGGGCATCGCAGCGACAGAAGCGGTTTTAAAAGAGCCTTTCGGGGCGGAATTTGATGCTGGTGGTCACCTGTGGATTGTGGAGATGGTTTCTGGCAATCGCCTCCTCCAGGTGGATGGCGGCGGCCTCATCACCCATGTGGCTGGGCAACTGACTCCGGGTTTCAGTGGCGATGGGGGCCCGGCCTTGCGTGCTCAGTTCAATGGCCCTCATAATCTCGCCATCCAACCCGATGGCAAAGTTCTGGTGGGAGATACCTGGAATGGTCGTGTGCGTGTAGTGGATGTGAAAGCAGGCACGGTGAAAACTCTCGAAGGCTGGCAGGCGCCTCAGGGGAAGGAACGCGGCAACGGCCCTTACTGCATCACGCTGGATTTCAGCGGTATGCAACTCTACATCGCGGATCTGCGTCAGGTACATCGCCTGGATTTAGCGACGGGTAAGTCTGTGGTCATCGCTGGCAATGGTCAGAAAGGCCTACCGGAAAATGGAGCATTGGCCACCGAGGCCCCGCTGGTAGATCCCCGCGCCGTGGCTGCAGATCGCCAGGGCAATGTGTACATTTTAGAGCGTAATGGCAATGCCCTGCGTGTGGTGGATAAGAGTGGGCGCATCCGCACCGTGGTGAATGCCTCGGGTAAAAAAGGCGGCGCTGGGGACGGTGGTGCTGCACTGGAGGCTACGATGAACGGCCCTAAACACCTCTGCATAGATCGGGATGATTCGGTCCTCATTGCAGATGCGGAAAGTCATCTCATCCGTCGTTATGTGCCCACCACTGGTAAGATCGAGCGTGTCGCCGGGACCGGCGTGAAAGGCAGCGCTGGCGTGGGGGGAGATCCCCGTCAGTGCCAACTGGCCCGCCCGCACGGCGTCACCGTTCATCCACAAACGGGAGAAATCTTCATCACAGATAGTTATAACAACCGTGTGCTAAAGATCGTCAACGAGTGAAGCGCCGGGGACCGATCTGGTTAAGGAGGTGTGAAGCTCCGGTAGCACCCGGGCTCTTTTCCTGATAGCGCAGCCGCCTTCTTCAAGCGATAAAGGGGCATGCGCTCCGACTTTCATCGCAAGCCCACCGGCTCACGCACCCCACCCCGCCCAGGTCCCCGTCCCGCTCCAGGGAGGGGCCCCGCCAGTGCCCCGCGCCCAGATCGCAGCCAGGGCGGTACCTCCTGGGAAAAATCGGCCGACTGGTATGACCGCATTTTAGGAGAACGCGGGTCCGAGCTCTATCAGGCCGTCGTCATCCCCCAATCCCTGGCTTTGCTCAAACCTCAAAAGGGCGAGCGCATCTTGGATCTGGGGTGTGGCCAAGGGGTTTTCTCACGAGCCATGGCTGACAAAGGGGCTCAAGTCACGGGTGTGGATGCCGCGCCGACGCTCATTGTCAAAGCCCGCACCTACCCCAGCCGCACCCCCATCCGATATTATGATCGGGATGCCGCGCAGCTCAACGGTCTGGGCGAATTCGATGCGGCTTCTGCCATTCTTTGTCTGCAAAATATGGAGCATTTGGACACTGTGATCGCTGCCACGGCCACGGTTTTAAAGCCCGGTGGTCGCATGCTATGGGTGCTGAATCACCCCGCCTTTCGCATTCCCCGCCAATCTTCCTGGGGGAATGAGGAGGATCGTAAAATCCAATACCGCCGGGTGGATGCCTACAGCAGCACGCTGGGCATTCCCATCCTCATGCACCCTGGCAAAGCAGACAGTGAAAGTACCGTGAGCTTCCACCGCAGCTTTGAAACGCTGTGTTCCTCGGGCTTCAAGGCGGGGCTCACCATGGCCGGCCTGGGGGAATGGTATTCGCATAAAGAAAGCCAGCCTGGGCCTAGAGCCCGAGCCGAAAACCGGGCTAGAAAAGAGTTTCCTCTGTTTCTGGCTCTCCTCTGGCAAAAGCCCTTTGTCACAGCACCCGTCTAACCGGTTAGTAGATTTTTCCCGATGAAATACCTCGTTCCCGTTTGCGCTCTTGGTTTGTTGTTAGTCGCTTGTGCCAGCAAGCCTCCGGCGGCTCCAGAAAAACCCGTGGAGGCGCTTGCCGGGCGCGATTACTTCGTGACTTACGTGAAGCCCATTCTTGAGACGCAGTGCCTGCGCTGTCATCAGGGAGCGAATCCTCCGGCAGGGCTTTCCCTCGTCCAACGCAGCGCTGCTTATGCCCCGCGCAAGCGCGACCGAGCTTACATCGTGCCGGGAGATCCTGAAGCGAGCCTCTTGTTCACCGCTGTCACACGGGAGGGCACTCATCCCCTCATCATGCCGCGTCTCGACATCACCCTAACCGATGATGATATCGGTGCGCTGCATGAATGGATCGAGGACGGTGCCTTCTGGCCAGACAATCCAGATGGCTTTCTTCAGCCGCGATACAACATTGAAAATCCCTGATTTTACAAGGGATGCAGGCGCACTCGGCACGCATTGATACCTTTGTGATGTGGCTGTATTAAGATGGCGTTTTGAGGCTGCTGTCACAAAAATACCCACATGCGCCAGTTTGCGCGTAGCTCATCCGCACGAAGCAAGACAAGGTCAACGTTGTCCTAACCAACCGATTTTAACATGGGCAAAGAATACGACACCACTCCACAGACCGTCCCGCACGTGGCGACGAAATACCGCACGATCTGCACGCCGGTCCCTCATCCAGAATCCATTCAGCACATCGAGCGGAGTCGCAAGTATGAGCCCCTGTCCATGCGCGGAATGCCGCCCATTGTTTGGGACCGCGCTGAAGACATCTTCGTTTTCGATAAATACGGAAATCGCTGGCTCGACTGGAGCAGTGGCGTACTGGTGACGAACTGTGGTCACGGCGTGCCTGAAGTCCGCCAAGCCATCCTGGATCAGGTCAATAGCGGCCTCATTCATAACTACGTCTTTCCAAGTGAAGAGCGGCCAGAGCTGTGTGAACTCATCGCCAGCGTCTCGCCTGAGCCCCTTAAAAAAGTCTTCCTGCTGAGCACCGGCAGTGAGGCCACAGAGTGCGCTATCAAACTCAGCCGCGCCCATGGCATTGCGGTGGGTGGGCGTGAGAAGATCGGCATCATCGGTTTTGACCGGGGTTACCATGGTCGCACGCTCGCTTCCCAACAGGCCGGGGGCATGTCGGGCCAGAAGTCCTGGATCGTCAACATGGACCCCGCCATCATCAATGTGCCGTTTCCAGACGGATATTGGGAAGGGGACAGCAGCTTTGATGGCTTTTTAAAAGCGGTCGAAAACAGTGGCATGAAACCTAGCCAGATCGCCGGCGTGATCATGGAAAGTTATCAGGGCGTGGGTCCTGACTTTGCCCCGGTGCCATACATCGAAAAACTGCGGGCTTGGTGCACAGAGCATGACGTGGTTTTGACCTTTGATGAAGTGCAGTCGGGCTTTGGCCGCACGGGCAAGTTCTGGGCCTTCGAGCATTACGGAGTGGTCCCAGACCTCATTTGCTGTGGTAAGGGCATCTCCTCTTCGCTGCCCCTGGCTGCCGTCATTGGCCGCCAGGACATCATGGATCAGTTCCCTCCGGGGTCCATGACCAGCACCCACTCGGGCAACCCTGTCTGCTGCGCCGCTGCCCTGGCTAACATCCGCAAGCTGCTGGATGAAGACCTCACAGGCAATGCGGCCCTTTTAGGCCCCGTGCTGCTGGCTGGATGCCTGGCCATTCAGGCCAAGCATCCTGAAGTCATCGGCAACGTCACCGGAGCAGGCCTCGTGGCGGGTCTCCAGACCGTCAAGCGCGGCACCAAGCAGCCAGACCATGACCTTGCCCACCGTGTCATCGAACTCTGTTATCAGAAGGGTCTGCTCTTCTTCGCCCCCGTGGGTGCCTGGGGGCAGACCGTGAAAATCTGCCCGCCACTTACCATCCCTCAAGAAGCGCTCGAAGAAGGTCTCGCTGTGCTGGCGGAAGCCTTCGACGAAGCCGTCGCTGAATTGGGTTAAGCTTTGAGTTCAACCACAAAAAAATCCCATGGCCTCGCGGTCATGGGATTTTTTTATGGAGTACTCGCTTACGCGTGCCGCCCTTTGAAGGTTAGCTCCGCAATGCCTGATTTGTCCAGATCTCCAAGACCCAGGCTAACCATCTTTTGATACTGAGAAATGGTGGCCAAGTTGAGCGGCAGATTGAGGCCCACACTTTCAGCCATGCCGCCCGCGATGCCACTGTCCTTGGCTGCGTGTTCGGCAGAGAACCAGCAGTCATGTTCGCGCGCCACCATGTCACCGCCATCCGTCTCCAGCACGCGGCTGTTCGCGCCTGTTTGGCTGAAGACTTCGCGGACCATGTCGAGATCATGCCCCAGCGCCGCTGCGAGGCCCAGCCCTTCGGCGAGACCTGCGGTGTTGATATTCATCACCATGTTTACCAGGGCTTTCACTTCCGCGGCCCGGCCTGGCCCACCAATAAAACGACGGTTCACGCTCATCTGTTCCAGGATAGGCAGCACCTCGTTATAAACACCTTCATCGCCTGCCAGCATGAGGTACAGCTTCCCCTCACGTGCATGGCTGATGCTGGAGGCCATGCTGGCTTCCAGACTGTACGCACCGCTGGCTTTAGCTGCTTCATAAACCTGACGATGAATGCCAGGAGAAACGGTGGCGCAGTTGATGAAGATCTTGTTAGCCGCTGCCTGGAGTAGATTGTCACCCGGTGCCAAAAAGATGCCGCGCATGGATTCGTCATTCGTCACGACGGTGAAAATCACCTCGGCGGCAGCCGTCACTTCCGCCAGCTTTTCAGGAGCTGCGCATCCGAGTTCCTCCGCCAGCGCCACGGCGATGGGGCGATGGCTATCATAAACAGCAGTCACGCTGTATCCGCATTCTTTTAGACGGCGAGCCATGTTGGCTCCCATGCGTCCGACTCCGACAAAGGCGATGGTTTTGCTCATAGATAAGAGGGTATTTAAAAAAAGGTGTGCGTAGTGAAAGCGCAGCGTGGGCATTACGGCTGCAACTCACTCAAGTGCAAGGTTTTCTCGATCTGCGTGGCTCCCGCTTCATCCAGAATGCGTAGCGTCAGAGCGGGATCTACAGCCGTCCAGTCGATGGCCAGGGTGCCCACATTTGGCTGATGAAAAGTCTTTGGCAGGGCGCGGTTCGCATTCGGGGTTGGGGTCCCGCGCTTATGGACTTGAGTCATGGAGCTCGCCGTGAAGTCATAGAGAGGGTAGGGGACGTCCTGGGTCAGGACGGACATTTCACACCAATGCCGATCACCGCTGAGGACCAGGGCACCGGCGGCCTTCGTTTCGGCGATCAGTTTCACCAACCGTTTTTGTTCGTGAGGGAAATTGGCCCAGCTTTCACTGCCGCTCGCTGCGGCTGCAAATTGGATGCTGGAGATGATGAGGCGAAGCTCTGCGGGCTGCTCCAGCACCCCTTTCAGCCAGGTCCACTGGGCCTCCCCCAGCACGGTGGTGCTGACATCATCAGTGGGGATGGCGCTGCCGCCATTTGTGGCTTGGTCTTTGGGTACACGTTTCAGGGGACTGCGGAAGTAGCGGGTATCCAGCAGGATGACCTGGGTGCGTTTACCCACAGGGCCGAAGGTGCGTGCCTGATACACACCCTCCTGTTTCCTCAATGCGGACCCGCTGGGTTCATTCAGCCAATCCAGGAATTCCTTCTGCGATTCCTTTTTCATGGGGTAGTCCCCACCGCCATCATTGGCACCAAAGTCGTGGTCATCCCACGTTGCCAGAACCGGGGCTTTGGTGCGCAGTCCTTGGAAAAATCTGCTCTGGCCCAGGGCGATGTATTTGGTCCGCATCTTGGCCATGTCTTCCGTATCGGCGTAGATGTTGTCGCCCATGAAAAGGAAAAGGTCCATCGGCAGGGTCAGGGTGCGGTCCAGCATCGGGTGCTCGGTCAGGTCCAGGCAGGAGCCAAAAACGATGTTCTGCAGCGGCTGGGCCGGGGCGGTGAGATCAAAGGGAAAACTCGTTTCTCCAGGAAAGAGGACGGAGAACTTCGGGTGCTCCACCCCCGAAATGTAGTTCCGAAAAACCACCGCCAGCGGCGTGTCCTTAGTCGCTCGGATCTGCCAGTTGCGGCTGCCAGCGGGCACTCGAGTCTCCCACGTGCCTGTCAGCACGACGATATCGTCCTCGCTATCCAGCGGAGCGCGATCGTGTCCGGTGAACTCAAAGCGGAAATCTGGAGTCACCGGGCCGGTGGGGTCGAAGAGGAACTCGACGTATTTTTTTACCAAGGCCTGCGCTTTTGTTTTCAATTCCGTCACCCGGGCCTCTCCCAGAGTTGGTAAAATCGGCTGCATTAAGGAGGCGGCCGTGTTGGGATCTTCGGCAAAACAGCGGGGGTCCACCTCCACCGTCAGGGTGCATGCTCCCTCCGGGGTGAAATAAGCGCGCACAGGGATGTCAGGCACCGGGTGGCCCCAGGCGGAGGCGCAAAAAAGAAAGACGGCAGCAAGGTGCAGGCGGGTTTTCATGAAAAAATGAGGCTTGTGTGCAAACGAAGTTTATGAACAATCGTTTACTGAACAGCAACGCAATCGGTTGCTCACATCCAACAATCATCCTGAAACTAATATGAAAAAAGCATTCGCTACTCTCGCCATCGTCTCCCTGGCACTCGGCTCCGCCTACGCAGGCTGCGGCAAGGTGGTCACCAATGAAGGCAAGCTGAAGTCCTTCGATGCAGCGACGAAAGCTGTCGTCGTAGAAGGCAAAGACGGCAAAGAAGCCAAACTCACCCTCACCCCATCCGCCAAAGGCGCTGATGATGCAGCAAAGCTCGTCGGTAAAGACGTGAAGGTGGACAGCGAGCACGGCAAGATCACCAGCATCGCCAAAGCTTAATCCTGGATTAAAAGTTTTTGGAAAGCCCGGCAGCGATGCCGGGCTTTTTTTTGGACAGGTTCTACCTCATTATCACGTTCATGGGAGGCATGTTTCGCCTCCTCATTGCCACAGTCCTTGCGTTTTCATCGCTGCTGAGAGCGGCTGACCAGCCCAATGTGGTGGTCATTTTCATGGATGATATGGGGTATGCAGATGTGAGTTGTTTTGGAGCTAAAGGTTATCAAACCCCTCACATTGACCGCCTCGCCCAAGACGGGCGCAAGTTTACCAATTTCCATGTGCCGCAGCCTGTTTGCAGTGCCTCCCGCGCAGGCCTTCTCACAGGATGTTACCCAAACCGCATCGGCATCCACGGTGCCCTTTCCCCCAAGGCCACCCATGGCCTAGCCGCCAGTGAAATGACCCTCGCGGAAGTGGCCAAACAAAAAGGTTATGCCACGGCGGCGATCGGTAAATGGCACCTCGGCCACCTCGCTCCCTTCTTGCCCACTCAGCATGGGTTCGATGAATATTACGGCCTGCCTTACTCCAATGACATGTGGCCTTTCCACCCTGAGGCCAAGCCTGGTAGCTACCCCAAGCTGCCTCTCTATGAAAATGAACGCATTGTGGACGCCGACGTGACCCCCGAGGACCAAACACGCCTAACCACGGATTACACCACGCGAGCCGTAGATTTTATTGAGAGGAATAAAACGAAGCCGTTTTTCCTCTATCTGGCTCATAGCATGGTCCATGTGCCTCTCTATGTGAGTGAAAAATTTAGAGGCAAGTCGGGCAAAGGTCTCTTTGCGGACGTGATGCTGGAGGTGGACTGGTCCGTGGGGCAGATCCTCCAGTCGCTGGAAAAAAATGGCCTCAAAGAAAACACCTGGGTCATTTTCACTTCCGATAATGGGCCCTGGCTGAGTTATGGGGACCATGCTGGCTCGGCAGGCCTTCTTCGTGAAGGCAAAGGCACCGTCTGGGAAGGTGGGACACGGGTGACCAGCATCATGCGCTGGCCCGCTAAAATACCGGCCGGCAGTACCAGCGATGCCATGCTCATGACCATTGATATCCTGCCGACGATGGCCGCTGTTCTGGGGGCGGAACTGCCGCCGCATCCGATCGATGGCAAAAACGTCTGGCCCCTGCTCACGGGGGATTCATCGGCCAAAAACCCTCACGCTTTTTACGCTTTTTATTACCATCAAAATGAGCTTCAGGCCCTCACCAGCGGCGACGGGCAGTGGAAAATCGTTTTCCCTCACAGCTACCGCAGTCTGGGAGACCTGCCGCCGGCTCAAGGCGGAAAACCTGCGCAATATCGACCTGAGAAGGTGCTCTCACCAGAGCTTTACGACCTTTATGCGGATCTGAGCGAGGCTAAAAACGTCGCCTCAGCTCACCCTGAGGAAGTCGCCCGCCTGCAAGCCTACGCCGCACAAATGCGGGCTGAGCTGGGCGATAGTTTGGCCAAGCAGCCAAAAGGCACTGGCAGCCGTGCAGCCGGACAAAGCCCCCTGAAATAAAGGATTAAAGGCCGCAGAATTGCCGAAAATACACTCAATGGGCCTTTTCTGAAGGCGTCCGAAGCCTCTCAATGTCATCTGTGAGAGGCTTCTGGCGGTATTTTTCACCTTTTGATCTAATTTTTCGCCGTTTCCGAAAATCGTGTCTTGCTGCCTGAGGCTCTTTGCGGATAAAAATAAAAAATCCCGATTGAGTCACCACCTCCCGGCGGACCTTTACGGGCTACCATCCTTCCCCCCTCATGATGAAAATCTACACTGCTCTCGCCATCTTTGCGTTCGGTATCAGCACGGCCAGTGCTCAGGCTCCAGCCGTCAAAGTGGATGGAGGTAAGCTTTCGATTGATACCCAAAAGACACCTCAGTTTACGGCTAGTGGTGTTAAGGACAAAAACTGGCGTCAAAAGGATTGGTTGGAGGTGGACCTGCCCTTCCAAATCAAACTGCCACAGGCAGCAGGTGGGCGTAACGGAAGCCTGGAGTCCATGACCGTGAATTATTACATCGGTCTAAACGCTCAGACCAAAGACAATAAATTTGAAGTGGTCAAAGGCACTTTTAATTACGTGGACATTCCTGCGGGTCAAGACTGCCATGCTTTGGCCTATGTTTCTCCTGCGACTCTGCGTCGCCTGCTCCAGAAAGACAATTTCACCCCTTCTGACATCAAGGCCTGGGGTTATGAAGTGCTCGTCGGTGGCCAGCGCGTGGGTGGTGATTCCAGCGTGAGTGGCAACGCTTGGTGGGAGAAGACTGATACCCTCTCCATCAATGAAGGAGTGATGCTCGCCAAAACAGAGACGCCTTTCGGCATCCTTTGGGGCGACTACGATGTGAGCGCCAAGAAGCAGTAATCTGCTCAGGCTCTTTCTCACTCACACACGGCACGTTTTAGAAACAAACAGCATGGCAGACAGCAAAAGCATAGCGGTCCTGAATCTCGGCTCTCAGAGATTGTCAGGTGCCATTTTCAGTAAGTCCGGGGGCGATCTTGTACTCAAAAAGTACGAGTTTCTCGACATGAGCGGCGATCCAACGGTGGATGCCTCGAGAATTCCTCAGCTTCGCGTCGGCGTGCAAGAAATTGCCAGCCGTCTCAAGCTCAAGGGGAGCTCTGTGAACTACGCCGTCGCTGGCCACACCGTTTTTTCACGCTTCGTGAAGCTGCCACCTGTGCAGGGTGACCGCATGGACCAAATCGTGGAGTTTGAGGCCCGCCAAAACGTGCCTTTCCCGATCAATGAAGTCATTTGGGACTATGAAGTCGTTTCAGAGCTGGGCGAAACGGAAGTCATCATCGTCGCCATCAAGTCTGACTCGTTGAATGAGACCAACGACACCGTCAAGGAAGCAGGCTTGAAGACCAGCTGTGTGGACCTTGCTCCTCTGGCTCTCTACAATGCTTTCCGTTACAGCTACCCAGACGTGGATGAGCCTGCGGTCATCATTGATCTTGGCGCACGTTCGACCAACTTGGTTTTTGTTGAGGAAGGGCGTTTCTTCACTCGTA
Source organism: Prosthecobacter dejongeii (assembly GCF_014203045.1). Classification (NCBI taxonomy): domain Bacteria; kingdom Pseudomonadati; phylum Verrucomicrobiota; class Verrucomicrobiia; order Verrucomicrobiales; family Verrucomicrobiaceae; genus Prosthecobacter; species Prosthecobacter dejongeii. The sequence goes on along the minus strand of NZ_JACHIF010000010.1, from coordinate 172,354 downwards.
ACGTGCTTGTCGGTGGTGCCTCCATCACCAATGCGATTTCCAAAGAATTCAGCATCAGCTTCAGCGAGGCTGAACAACAAAAAATCTCCGTCGGTTTTGTCGCTCAAGGCGGTGCCGTCGAAGAACATTCTGACCCTGCCATTGCCGCACTTTCCAAAGTGATCCGCAATGCCGCGACTCGTCTTCACGGCGAGATCATGCGCACCATCAATTACTATCGCACCCAGCAGGGCGGTTCCCAGCCAAAGCGCGTCTTTGTCTGCGGTGGTGGGGCCTTGCTCGGCAACATGACTCTTTTCTTGGAAGAGAAGCTCAAGCTACCAGTTGAAATTTTCAATCCTCTTCGTGGAGTCCAGTTGGATCGCGGCGTGAATGCCGATGCAGCCAACAATGACGCCCCGTTCCTCTCGGAAGTGGTCGGTCTGGCTCTCCGTTCTGCGGGCGGCTGCCCTTCTGAAATTGAACTGGTGCCAGACGTGGTGGCGAATGCTCGCGATGCAGCCCGCCGGGCTCCGGCTCTGGTTCTGGCAGGTGTTTGCCTTTGGTCGGCTCTCGGTGCTGGCATGCTGTATTTCCAAAACGCAGAACGCGTGACTCAGGAGCAGCTTTCCTCCATGCAGCAGGAAAACAATCGACTGACAGCCTTGGCCAATCAGATCCGCCAGCAGGACGGTGCCTTGGCTCAATCCATTGCTCTGGTGACTCCCCTCACGGAAGCCGTGGGAGACCGTTCATATTGGGTTCGTTTGTTGAATAAGATCAACAACGCCTTCGATAATGACCTCATTTGGTTGACCGTTGTGGAGCCTCTGAAAGATGGCAAGCCCATCACGCCTGCGCTTTTTGAGCAGGAAGAAAGCTCGCCGGAATCCACCGCTAAGGCTGTCCCTGGGAAACCTGTTTATGAACTGCGTATTCAGGGCCTCTATCGTAAAAATGATGAGGGTGAACAGGTGGTCTATCGTTTCGCCACTGCTCTGGCAAAAATGGGTGATTTCGCTGCCGAAAAATTCGAAGAAAAACGCGCCAACTATGTGAGCGCCGAAAGCGGTGTCGAAGAAGACCGCTATGCCTACAAATTTAACATCAAGCTGCCCCTTCAGCAGCCCATCAAATTCACAAACTGATGAGTTGGATCCAACAAAATAAATTGCCTGCCGCCATTCTTGGCGTCACGGCAGCAGGTGCGGCAGGTCTGGGCTACATGCTCTTCTCCGCTTACACAAGCTACAGCTCCACGCTGGATCAGTTTGATACGGTGAATAACAGCCTGGCCACTCTGAAGAGTGCTACCTTGGCACCGACCCCTGAAAACCTTGCGATCAAGCAGGCGAAGGTGAAGGAGTTTACCGATATTTCGAGCAAGCTCTCCCTGGTGCTTAATACCATGCAGGCTGAGACTCAGCCCAAGCCGACAACAGACACCGAATTCCAGGCGAAACTGAAGACCAAGATTGCGGATTCCCGCAAACTCGCTGCTGAGCGAGGCATGGCTCTGCCAGCCGTTTATAACTTGGCCTTTGATCGCTACACAGGCGAGCTTCCCAAGTCGAACGAGATCGCTACAGACCTTTCCGGTTATCTGGATGCTGTGGATCAGATCGTCGCGACTTTTGCGAAAGTCGGGGTAAAGCAGATGGAAATGTTGGAGCGTTCTGAGCTCGACTCAGAAAAAGCCGAAGCCGCTAAGCCTGCCACAGGCACGGCTAAAAAAGGCCCTCCTGGTCGCCCAGCCCCAGCCGCAGCTCCTAAATTGTCTGAGCGTCGTCAGGTTCGCGCTATGTTGACGCTGGATCAGGCTGCCCTCCAGCTTCTCATGAGCAGCTTGGCAAGTCCTTCGGAGATGCCCTACTTCACGGTGGTCCGCCTTCTGCGCATCGAAAACGAGCGGAAAAATGGTCCGCTTCGTGCAGAAACCGTGATTACCGCACCATTCGTGGCTCCGGGGACGGAAGGTGCCGCAGAGGCCATTCCAGTCCCGGCCGCTGAGGGGGCAGCCAAAGCAGCTCCCTCTGCCACTAAGCCTGCACCAGTGGATGCTATCGCCGTTCTAGGTAACGAAAGACTCCGTGTTTTTCTCGAAATTGATCTGGTGTATTTCTTAAACACTCAAACGGCCAGCGTTGGCACCCGGTGAGGATATAGTTCCGTCATCACGACACAACTTTGAAATAGCCATATGCAGAACAGGAACGGGAATTACGAAAAAGTCCTTCTGGGCATCACGGCAGTGCTTGCTTTGGGCATTGCAGGTTACCTTGTCTGGACCAGCCAGAGTTTCAGTGACCGCTTGGTGCGGCGCACGGGTAACTCAAAAAATGACCCTGGCCAGCCTCCGACCGAGATCGTCTCTCAGACTCTTAAGCGTCTGACGGAAAAAATCACTTGGATTTCTCCAGTGATTAAAGGCAAGCCAGTGCCGCTGAATAAGTCGGTCCTGCTGGTGAAAAAGGGCGATCAACTGTTCGATCTTCAATTGGAAGACCCTCAGCTTCGTCCTCCAATGACCAACTCCTACTTGGTAAAGAATGACCTTCCGGACATTCTTTCCCCCAATGTGGGCGAGTTAGATGCGGATTCGGATGGGTTCACCAACCTGGAAGAATTTGAGAAAAAGACGAATCCTCGGGATGAAAAAGATCATCCGCCCTTCACGGACAAACTTGTCCTGAAGCGCCGAATCACGTTTGACTACATCATCAAACTCAACAGCAGCTCACCTCCTTATCAGGTCCAGCGCCTGACACCCGAGCCTAGAAAGAGTGTGTTCGTTTCACCGGGCGAAGAGTTCGGCTTCGACAAAGGGGTCGTCCGTTTCCAGGTGAAAGAATTCACCCCCAAGAAAGTGGCTGATCCGGCTGTGGGTGAAAAGGATGTGTCTGAGCTATCCATGCTCGACAAATCCAGCAACCAGGAATTCAAGCTCGTTCGTGGGACTGAAGTGAATTTGGCTGAATACGAAGCTGAATTCGAATTCACCCTTGGGGATCGCCCCACACGCACGGTCAAGAAGGGGGATACCTTCCAAATTCCAGGCATCGGAACGACCTACAAGCTGCTCCAAATTGAGGAGACCAGCGCGGTTATTCAGCCTGTGGATGGTGGAGAACCCATCACTGTGACCAAACCTTAACTTTTTTTCAACCCAACCAAAAAACATCTCGCCAGACAGAAGCAATTCCTGCTAAACACCTCGGCTCATTGTTAATTTTGACAAACCGCACCCTTCTATGATGCATCCCTCCCGAATGAAGAAAAAACAAATCGCCCTGATGGTCGCTCTCGCAGCACCCATGGTTGCCATGCCCGCCTTCGCAGGTGAGGGTGGTGCTAGTGTCCCTGGTATTGCTGAGCGGGAAATCGCCCGCCGTGCGGCCAGAATTGAAGATGCGCGGCAGGCCATGGAGAAGGGTGATGAGCTTTTTGCCAAGGGCGAATACGAAGCGGCTCTCGCTCAGTATCGTGCAGCCAAAGACATTCTTGATCAGCTCCCTAACGCTCCTTTCATTCAAGACTGGCGTGACCTTGCCAATCTGAAATTTGCCGATTGCGCCATCGTGGTGGCTCGGGAAAAAGCCAAGATTGGTGACTATGTAGCCGCTCAGAAGCTGATTGATGAAGCTCAACTGGCTGTCCCCGGGCACAAAGGTGCCAAGGTGTTCGCGAAACATTTGGCAGATCCAGACCGCTGGCCGCCAGCTCTGACGCCTCAGCACGTGGAAAACGTGAGCAAGGTGGAAAAAGGTCTCTTGCTGGCCAACAGCTCCTTGGAAATCGGTGACTATGACAAGTCCCTTCTTCAGTTTGAAGACGTCCTTCGCATTGATCCTTACAACTCCGCCGCACGCCGTGGCATGGAGAATGTGGAACGCAAGCGTAGCGATTATTTCGACACAGCTCGTGACCATCAGCGTGCCCGCATGCTGAACATGGTGAACGAAGCTTGGGAGTATAAGCCACCAGTCCGTGGTTTGGTCATTGACCCAATTGCCACCGGCGGAACCGAGCCTACCGTTTACCTGACTCGCAAGATGCAGGAAATCGTCTTCCCTCAGGTTCAGTTCGCCGGCGCGAGCATCGAAGAAGCCGTGGAATTCCTTCGCGTGAAAAGCCGCGATCTGGACGTCAACGAGACCGATCCAGCCAAGAAGGGGGTGAACATCATCCTCAAAGCTGGCGACGCTCCTGTCACTGCCTCCATCAGTCTCGACCTGAAGGACGTGCCGATGGTGGAAGCTCTGCGTTATGTCACCGAACTGGCTGGCATGAAGTATAAGGTGGAGCCCTTCGCTGTTCTCATCGTTCCAGTGTCTGAAACCACGGCTGAGCAATACACACGTATTTACAGAGTAGGTCCAGACTTCCTGAGCTTGGGTGGCAGTGGTGGTGGTGCTGCAGCTCCTGCGGCTTCTGCTGATCCTTTCGCTGCAGGTGGTGCTGGTGCAGCTCCCGCTTCTAACCTGATCCAGCGCTCCACAGCTCTGGAAATTCTGAAGTCTCAGGGTATTCAGTTCCCTGAAGGTGCTTCTGCGGTGTTCAACCCAGTGACCTCCCAGTTGATTGTGAAAAACACTCAACCTAACCTGGACCTCGTTGAAGCTTTCGTGGACGCTAACCGTTCCCAAGGACCTAAGCAGATCTACATCACTTCCAAATTCGTCGAAGTTTCCCAGAAGAATACCGATGAACTCGGTTTCGATTGGCTCCTCGGTGCCATCGGTGAAGGCAACGCTGTCCAAGGTGGTGGCGGTTCTGACGGCAATTCCGGTCTGGATTCTGGAACCATCGGTTATCCAACTAATATTTCTAACATGGTTACTGCAGGCACTGTTTCGCCAGTAACTCGCAGTCTTCGCACTGGAGGCAATGCTATTAGTGGAAATGCCATTGATGCCCAAATTAACGGTATTTCTAATGTTCTTGAAGCGCCGGGTGCCTTCAGTGTGGCTGGGGTCTTGACAGATCCTCAGTTCGCTTTGGTCATTCGTGCGATGTCCCAGCGTAAGGGGGTGGATCTCATGAGTGCGCCGAGCGTGACGACCAAAGCTGGTCAGCGTGCGACGATCGAAGTGATTCGCGAATTCATCTACCCAACGGAGTTCGATCCACCACAGATCCCAACCAACGTGGGTGCTACTACTGGTGGAACCGGTGGCACTGCTAGCGCTATCCCTGTAACTCCTACCACCCCAACTGCTTTCGAAATGAAGCCTGTGGGTGTCCGTATGGAAGTGGATCCAACCGTCGGTGCTGATGGTTACACCATTGATCTGAACTTGGCTCCTGAAGTCACTGAGTTCGATGGTTTCATCAACTACGGTAGCCCAATCTACAGCGTATCTCCTTCCCAGCCTGCTCGTAATATCATTGACCCAATTCTTGGTATTATCAGATTAGATGCTGTGCCTGCTGAGCGCGTCGAACTGACCCCGAACGTCATCAACCAGCCTGTGTTCTCCATCCGTAAGGTGCAGACGGCTGTGACGATCTGGGACGGCCAGACGGTGGTTCTCGGTGGTTTGATCCGTGAAGACGTGCAGGACGTGGAAGACAAGATCCCAGTTCTGGGTGATCTGCCTTTCGTCGGCCGTCTCTTCAAGTCCCAGGTGGAAGACCACTTCAAGCGTAACCTCATGATCTTCGTGACGGCCAAGCTGATTGACCCTGCTGGCCAGGCCATCAATCCGAACATGCAGACCAGCAATGTTACCCCTGATGCAGGCCCTAATAGCAGTCTGCTTCCTCCAGTAGCGAACTGATTTTGAAGTTCTAAAAGGATTCTGCGGCGGGCAGGTGGTCATTGACCTCCTGCCCGCTTGCTTTTATAACCATGCCTTCGGCTTTTTAAAAGCAGTGAAGCGGGCTCTCCCCGAGGAGTTTGACGAGGGGGCCTTGATTGCGGTTTGTGCTGTGGTTTCATTGCAATCTTTCCGCTCATCCACTTTCTAAAATTTCAGTCTTCCAACTATGACTTCATGGATCATCACCGGTGGTATTGGCTGTGGAAAAAGCTCAGTGACGGAATTGCTTGCTAAACACCTTCTTAAAAATGGATTTGAAGTTTTTTCGGCGGATCGCTCGGCACAGACTTTGATGGATGAGCCTGCGGTTCTGGGGGAATTGAAGCGACAGCTTGGGGAAGATGCAGTGGTTTCTAAAGACGGAAAAGACGTCGCGAATCGGGAGTGGCTGCGCAGTGAAGTCTTTGCCGATGTCGTAAAAAGGCAGATTTTGGAGAAGATCTTGCATCCGGGGGTGCTGCAAGACTTGGAAAAGAGCCGAGAAGCCCACTTGAATGGGGGGGCAAATCTTTTCCTTGCGGAGGTGCCCCTGCACTATGAGATTGGAGGTACAGTATCAGCGGATCTGATCATCGTCGTGGCTGCTAGCCCGGAAGTTCAGAAAAGGCGGTTGATGGAACGTCGAGGTCTCGACGAATCAATAATCGAACAGATGTTGAGGGCTCAGTGGCCCATCGAAGCCAAAGTTGAAAGAGGAGATGTGGTCATCTGGAATGATGGTGACCGCAGCGCTCTTGAAGCTCAAGTGCTGACACTGGCAAGACAGCATTGGCAAGCATGAATCCAACCGACTCCCCCGAGACCTCTTCTGAGGTCCTATCTCCCGCCACTGACGCGCCTGCTGCGGAAGTCCCTAAAGCCTTGGCTGCCGAGACACCTTCTGAGGTCGCCGATGTCCCTCCTACGCCAGTGGCCGATGGGCGAGGCCGTGCGGATGCGCCGCAGGAAAAGTTCTCGCCCCCTACAGCCGAACCGCCGTTCCCGGCTGAAATTTCCCTGAATGATCTTCAGGAAGCCTCGCTTTCAGAAATTCAAGCCTTGGCCGAGAGCGTGAACTTTCGCATGAACGCGAGTCGTTCCAAGCATCAGTTGATTTACGACCTGCTGGCCTGGATGGCAGACCATCGCACCCGTGTGAAGGTGGATGGTGTTTTGGAGATTGGCAGCGATAACTTTGGGCTGATCCGTTACCCAAAGTACAGTTTCGCTCCGCTGCCTGAGGATGTTTTCATCCCGCTCTTCTTGGTTCGGAAATTCAATCTCCGACCTGGCAACCAGATCACTGGCTATGCGCGTGCGCCTAAGGACCGGGATAAGTATCTGGCCATTGATCGCATCTTGGAGGTGGATGGGGTATCCATTGATACTTGGCAGCCGCCGGTGCATTTTGACAAATTGACCGCGATGTTCCCGAACCAGCGGATCATTCTGGAAATGGCCAAGCCTTGTCCAGCCTCTGTCCGCATCATGGACCTGGTGGCTCCCCTTGGTAAAGGCCAGCGTGGGTTGATCAATGCTTCCCCGCGCTCGGGTAAAACGGTGCTGCTAAAGGACATCGCGAAGTCCATTGTCCACAATCACAAGGAAATTTCCCTGATCATCCTTCTGCTGGACGAGCGCCCTGAAGAAGTGACGGATTTTGAAGAGTCTGTGAGCGGTTGCGAAATCTACAGCTCCACCTTTGATGAAAGCCCGAAACGTCACAGCCAATTGGCGGAACTGGTGCGTGAGCGTGCCTGCCGTCTGGTGGAAGCTGGGAAGGATGTGGTGATCCTGCTGGATTCCCTCACCCGTCTGGCGCGTGGTTACAATAGCCAGAGCGGGGGTGGTAAGGGGGCCCGAACGATGTCTGGCGGTATGGACTCGAAGGCCATGATCAAGCCGAAAAAATTCTTTGGCGCTGCCCGCAATGTGGAAGAAGGCGGTAGCTTGACGATCATCGCCACGGCTTTGATCGAGACAGAGAACCGCATGGATGACCTCATCTTTGAGGAATTTAAGGGAACGGGTAACATGGAGGCGACCCTGGATCGTGAGATCTCTGAGCGCCGTATTTTCCCAGCTTTGCACGTCTTGAAATCCGGCACACGCCGGGATGACCTTCTCTACCATCCAGACGAGTTCAAGCGTGTGTCCGCCATCCGCAAGCAACTGGCGCAGGTGCCGGCGGTGGAAGCTTTGGAGCTGTTGATCCGCAACATCAACCGCACCAGTAACAATGCTGAAATTTTGCTCACTGGTCTGAAATGAGTGACGTCGTCCCACCCCTGATCCCCCCGGCGATCGTTCCGGGTGACTATGTCTTCATTGATACAGCGGAGCATTTGCAGCAATGGTTGCAAGAGACGGAGGCACACATGCAGGCAACGGGTGAAAACCGCTGTTGTTTGGATACTGAGGCGGATTCGCTGCACCATTATCACGAAAAGCTGTGTCTCTTGCAGGTCGCGTGTGCGGGTCGCTTTGCGTTGGTTGATCCTTTGGCCATTGAGGATGTTTCTGGCTTGCTAGCGCTGCTAGATCGGCACGAGCTTTGGTTTCATGGGTCTGATTATGACCTCACGATGCTGCGCCGTACCTACGGGTGGGCTCCACGGGTGGTCCGGGATACGCAGATCGCGGCCCGTTTGGTCGGTTTCCGGCAGTTTGGGTTAGCCGCTTTGATCCATGCGATGTTTGGCCTGCAGCTTTCTAAAGCCTCGCAGAAGGCTGACTGGAGCCGCCGACCGCTGCCGGAGCACATGCTTTCTTACGCCGTGGATGACGTGCGTTATCTGATTCCCCTGGCGGATTATCTGATGAAGCTGCTTCGCGAAAAAGGGCGAGAGTCCTGGTTTGAAGAAAGCTGCCGCGATCTCCAGGTGGATGTGGCCGCGCGCAGCATGGCCCCGAAGGAAGACCCCTGGCGTGTGCAGGGCAGTGGCCGCTTGCATTCGAAGGGATTGGCCATTCTGAAAAGCATGTGGGAGTGGCGAGAAGGCATCGCCATGGAGCGGGACATTCCTTGTTACCGCGTGATGTCCAATAAACAGATGGTCATCTACGCGGAAACTTTCGAGGCGGGCGGAGTGATGAATCCCCCAGGGGGATGGAGGCCACGCTGGAAAAAAGAATTTCACGATCTCATCGCCGATGTCTTCCGTGCCGGGCAGGCGTCTTGGCCACAGCGTGTGAAGAAAGCGAAAGCGCGCCTCACAGATGCGCAGCGCGAGCAGATTGATAGCCTGTGCAGCCTCCGTGATAAGGTGGCAGAGAGCTTGGATATCGAAAGCAGCTTGCTAGGCTCCCGCAGCACTCTGGAAGAAGTGGTGGCTGAAAGCGCAGGCTTGGAGGCGCTGATGGTATGGCAGCGTGAACTGCTGAAGGAACCTCTGGCGAACATCTTGCCTCAAGCAGAGGCGGCCTAGGCAGATGAGCGGGGTGAAGCGGGCGGTTATCCGTCGCTTCACCCGTTTTCGCCGAGTTTAGTCAAAGTGCATGGTGGCGATGTCCGTGCGGCGTTGCAGGCCATCGAAGGTGACTTTTCGGGACTCGGCATAGGCTTTATCGCGGGCCTCTTGGCGGGTGGTGCCCTGCGCCACGATGGCTAAAACGCGACCACCGTTGGTCTCAAACTGACCCGCTGCATTTTTGCGCGTGCCACAGTGATACACGCGGGCACCTTCCACGCTCTCCAGACCAGAGATCACATCCCCATTACGGGAGCTGACGGGATAACCTGCGGATGCGGAGATGAGGCAAATGCTCCAGCCTTCGGCAAACTGGATGAGCTCAGGCTTGAGGCTGCCCTTGGCGGCTTCGAAGACGTAATTGGCAAAGTCACCACGGACCATGGGCATCACTGCCTCGGCTTCTGGATCGCCAAAGCGGCAGTTGAACTCCAACATTTGTGGGCCCGTGGGGGTGAGCATGATGCCGAAGTAGAGGAAACCACGATATTTCAGCCCATCCTTCTGCAGGCCTTGCACGGTGACTTTAACCATCTCGTTCTCAATCTGCGTCATTAGCTCGGGGGTGGCGAGCTGACGACTGGCCACGGCGCCCATGCCCCCCGTGTTGGGACCTTGGTCATTGTCGCCGATGCGTTTGTAGTCACGCGCGGGCATGAGGATCTGGTATTGATCATCACAGACAGAGACGAAGATGCTGATTTCAGGCCCGGAGAGGCATTGTTCGATGAGGAGATCTCCGGCACCGAAGACGCGTTTTTCCAACACGTCATCAATGAAGGCCTCAGCCTCTGCGCGGTCAGGGCAGACGGCTACGCCTTTGCCCGCAGCGAGACCATCGAATTTGAGGACGATGGGAAATTGATTGAGTGCGGCTTTGGCCTCAGCAGCCGTGGTGGCCACCGTGAAATCTGCGGTGGGGATGCTGTGGCGCTGGAGAAAACGCTTGGCGAAAATTTTGGAGGCTTCTAACTGGGCCGATTCTTTGTAGGGACCCCAACACGGAATGTTGGCTTCGGCGCATAGATTCGCCAGACCACGGTCTTTGACCAGCCAGGCTTCCTCACCGGCCACGCAGAGATCAATGGCGTGGTCTTTCATCCACTGGATCAGCTCTGGCAGGCCAGCCAAGTCCACGCGAGTGGCCAGAGTGGCGATGGCATCGCTGCCAGGGTACGAATACAGCTCGTGCTTTTGCGGGGATTCGCTCAATGCGGTGATGAGGGCGTGTTCGCGCCCGCCTTTGCCTGTGACCAAGATCTTCATGGGGCGGGATGGATAGCGCGCCAAGAGCCGGAGGCAACCGCGCATCGCAGAAGTGGAAAACTCTGCGTTGGTGAAGCCGCCTTTTGCACTCCTGCGGTTGATTCGGCTGCCATTTGGGTGAAAAGGGACGCAGACTTTTCTGGTCCCCTCATTTCGCATGTGGTTCAACAGTTTTGGATTTTGGCTTTTCTTCGGACTGGTGGCGCTGATTTACAGCCGCCTACGTCTTGTTGGCCAGAATGTGTGGCTGCTAAGTGTGAGCTACTTTTTTTACGGCTGCTTTGACTGGCGTTTTCTGGGGCTGATTTTCTTCTGCACGGTTTTGAATTACCACGCCGGCCTGAAGATAGCGGCGGCTGAGGATGCCAGGCAGCGCAAGTTCTGGCTGGGCTGGAGTCTGGTCATCAGTCTATCCATTTTGGCGGTGTTTAAATACCTGGGCTTTTTCACCCATGAGTTATCCGTGCTGCTGCAAACGATGGGGATGGTGGAGACTCCCTGGATCCTACAGATCATGCTGCCCGCTGGGATTTCTTTTTTTACGTTCCATGCGCTCAGCTACACGATTGATGTGTATCGGCGCGATACGCCTGCTTCACGGAATTTTGTGGAGTTTGCGCTGTTCATCTCGTTCTTCCCGCAGTTGGTCGCTGGGCCGATCAATCGCTCAACTCTACTGCTGCCGCAGATGGGAAAGGAGCGCCCTGCCTGTGATGAAAAGCGTTTTCGCGAGGGGCTGTATCTGGTGCTGACGGGGCTATTTTTAAAAGTGGTCTTGGCGGATAATATGGCCTGGCTGGCGGGGCATGTGTTTACAGCCAGGCCACAGGACTTGACTGGGGCTGAGGTCTTGCTGGGAGTGTATGCCTTTGCTTTTCAGATTTATGGAGATTTTGCCGGGTACAGCTCCATCGCCTGCGGCACGGCCTGCTGGTTAGGGTTTGATCTGGTCACGAATTTTCGTCGGCCTTATTTTGCCCTGAGCCCGCAAGATTTTTGGCAGCGTTGGCACATCAGTCTTTCGACTTGGCTGCGCGATTATCTTTACATTCCGTTAGGCGGCAATCGAGATGGGGCTTGGCGCACTTATCGGAATTTGCTAGTGACCATGCTGCTAGGCGGGCTGTGGCATGGGGCTGCCTGGACCTTTGTGGTGTGGGGGGGCATCCATGGCCTATGGTTAGCCATGCATCGTGCTTTCAGCCGAAGTGGGAAGGGGAGCGGTGCCTCATCTCCGAGGTGGCAAAAGACAGTGAAATGGCTGGTGACCTTTCATCTGGTCTGCCTGACTTGGCTGGTCTTCCGCGCAGAGAGCTTCGAGCAGGCCTGGGCGCTTTTTCTTCGTTTAGGAGCTGGCTGGACCCTGACACCTTATGCGCAGACGACGGCCTCTTTGATCGCCTTTTTCATTTTCCCCTGGTTGGCCTTTGAGGCATGGCTGGAAAGCCGGAAAGATGATCTGGCCCTGCTGAAAGTCGCGTGGTTTTGGCGGGCCGTATTGTATCTGTACTTGGTGCTGATGATGCTTTTCTTCCCACCGCCAGTGCCCGCAGAGTTTATTTACTTTCACTTCTGAACCGTATGAACTTGCTCCGTCTGGCTGAGGTGAAGGTGATTTTATTTGTGGTCCTGTCTTTGGCGGGGCTGGAGGTGGGCGCGCGATTGTTTGAGGTGCGTCTGTCCAAGGATGTGCGCCACATTCGCTCGCTGCCTGAAGCGGCAGCCTCTTTGAAAGCAGCGCCTGCAGAGCGGCTGAAAGTCCTTATTTTGGGCAATTCATTGTCCCGAGATGGCCTGGATAAAGAGATCCTCAAGACGGGCCTCACGAGGCTGACTGGGCGGGAGGTGGAACTGGTGGCGATGTACCCCGATGGCACCAGCATCAACCAATGGTATTATGGGTACCGCCGCTACTTTGACCAAACGGGGGCTCTGCCCGACTTGGTTTTGCTGGGCTCTGCCCGGTTGCATGTGCTGGATAACCGTTTTGAACCAGATCGCTTGGCTGCTTTTTACACCAGTGTGGCGGATATGCCTCAACTGTTAGGTCAACAAGAGGGGGATGTGGAAGCGATCTCAAAAGTATTACTGGCGCGAGTTTCGATGTCCTTTGCTCATCGTACGCGAGTGCAGCCGCTGGTTTTTTATAATCTCATCCCTGGTTATACCGAAACGAGTCAGACCATCGGTGTAGTGCGTGAGGAAATGGCCCCTGCGGTGCCAAAGGCCGATATGCCGCCCGAGACCTGCGAGATGCTGACAGAGCTTTTAAAAACGCTGAATGAGGGACATGTACACGCCCTCCTTTTGGCCATTCCCATGACCAAGCCATACACGATGCCGGACTGTGCCCTCGCCAGTGCGGCTGCGGCCCAGGTGCCAGTGATCGTGGCGGGAGAATCTCTGTACCAGCGGGCAGACTATTTTTACGATGGCTATCACCTCGGGCCTGAGGGCAGTGCCGAATACACAAGATTGCTGATTGAAAAAATCAGTCAAACTCCAGGGGCACTGCCACCGTTTTCTCGTTGAAGCGCCGACTTAAATGGCCTGGTGAGCTTTGAGAAAGGGGATGAGTTCATCCACGCCAAAGTCGGCCAATACTTCACCATCCCAGTCCATCGTCGGTGCTTTGCTCTGGCCTGAGAGTTCCACCATTTCCTTCATGGCGGCGGCATTGCCTGAGACGACCACTTTCTGATAAGGCAGTTTTTTGTCATCCATGTAGTCGAGGACTTCATCACACCAGGGGCAGCCGGTTTTTACGTAGAGAATCGGGGTCATGAGAAAAGGGGGAGGTTAAGACGTTGTTTCGCTGATAGCATACGTGTGCGACTTCTTCCATGATCCTTTTATGACCGACCTTACTGCCTCTCCCCGCACTGATCCCCTGAGTCTTTATCGCTATCGTGATGGCCTTTATGCAGTGGATCTCATCACGGCTGCTTTGCAGATGGATTTTTTCACTTGGCTGGCTTCTCACCCTTCCTCATTGCAGCAAATCTGTGCGCATCATGGTTTTAGCCCGCGTCCGGTGGATGTGATGATGACTCTATTTGCCACCCACGGCTGGGTTATGCAGAAAGACGGTGTGTTCCATCTTTCCGCAACAGGGCAAGAGCACCTGCATTCCAAGTCGGAGTGGTTTCTAGGCCCCTATTACGCCTCCCTGCATGATCGCCCCATCGCGCGCGATTACCTCGAAGTTCTGCGCACGGGTAAGCCTGCAGGTTGGTCCGGCGACAAGGCCGCTTTCGACTGGCATAAGGCGATGGAGCAGGAGGACTTTGCCCGCAGTTTCACAGCGGCCATGGATTGCCGAGGGCGATATCTAGCCCAGGCCTTGGCGAAAAGCCTCGATCTCAAGGGACGAAAGAAGCTGCTCGATATCGGTGCTGGTTCCGGCATCTACGCCTGCTGCATCGCGGCCCAGCATCCTCATTTGCAGGCGACCGTTTTTGATCAGGCTCCAGTGGACCGGATCGCGGTGAAATTGATCGTCGAGCGTGGCTGTGCAGACCGGGTCCGCGTCACCACGGGGAACATGTTTGAAGGTCTGCCGCTGGATTGTGATGTGCATCTTTACTCGAATGTCCTGCATGACTGGGATGTAAAAGAGGTGCGCGAATTGCTCGCCATCTCCCACGCTTCACTGCCTCCTGGTGGCCTGCTGATCATTCATGATGCCTTCATCCATGCGGATAAAACAGGCCCGCAACACGTAGCGGAATATTCCTGTCTGCTCATGCACTCCACCCAGGGCAAATGCTACAGCACGGGTGAGTATGCTGAACTGCTGGTGGAGGCGGGTTTCACTCCGGGCGACTACCAGGACACCGTGGTGGGGCGGGGATTTATGGTGGCAGTGAAGAATTAAACCAAAAGCCCCCTGCGGATGCTCCGCAGGGGGCTGATTTCTATAGTCTGAAAGCTGGCTTATTGCTTAATGATCGAATTGTCACGTTGCAGGAAATTGGAGATCCTGGTGATAACTGAAAAACCCGATCGTCCAAACTGATTGTATGTCGCAAAAATTCCAACGACTTGCTTGGTGGTGCCATCAAGCTGCAAATGTACAAGGCAACTATTGGTAATATTGCCTGGAAGATCGTCGTACGTGATGATGTTGTTTGTTCCTCGTCCATCATTTCTGAGCTTCAGCAATCGCCCCTGGAAGTTAAGGGTCTGGAGATCAGGTGAAATCGTAAAGGTGATGTTCGCACCTGCGGGTGGACCAGGAGTGCCGGTAGCATAAGGAATTATCGCATCTTGAGAATCCTCTGGTTCATTTGGCTGTCTGATGATGACGCCTTTATATGTACCTGCAGTGGGTGCCGCCGCAGCGTAGATGGCATCTTCCACAATGTTGCCTGAGAAAGCAAACATACTCGAGGTCGTTGTTTCCGTCTTTACATCCTTGGGTGGAAGAATAATTTGCCCCTGAGCGATGGATGCTAGGCTCCCGGAGTCCGGACGAAGCAAAACTCCTTCGAATGCTACCTTCCGTTTCACCGTCTTGGATTTCCCAGTTGGGGTTGTTGGCTCAATGGTATCTTCAATATTGACGGTCGCGGTAAATTTACCTGTTTTAGGGTCAATCTTGGTGGTGATAATCTTAGCCCAAAGACTCGGATCGAATCCGGAAGTGCTGCCTGCGCCGCCCGCAGCGATGCGCAGGGTGTTTTGGGCGGTCAATCCTGCTTTGACCGGAATATACTTCGTGTATGCAGTTCCTGGGAAAACCCCATCGTAGCCGATGTTAAAAATTTCGAGAGCGCTGATGCCAAAAAGATCGGCCACGGTTTCTCCTTTGGCTGGCACAGTCCAAGGCTCCATGGAAACCAACACATCCAGCGGGCCAAATCCTGCCCGGTAGCTCTTGTCTGTGATCTTCGGCAGGAGAGAAGATTTCTTCCACTGGAAGTCGTAACCAGCTTCGGCTGGCGTCATGTGGAAGCCCCCGCTATTGCGCTCAGTCAGGATAATCTTGCCTGCAAAGAAGCTATCATTCCTTTTGTAGGGATTCAGAAATGTCACATAACGGTAGTCTGGTCCTGCTGGTAGAGCGGCGGTAAACACCGTGCCATCACCCGTCTTGCCTGTCAGTTTCAGTAGTCCTTTGGCATCAATGCTACCAACGGCATAACCCGAACCGGCAGGATCATTTTGCCCTGGGGTATCAGCAAGTTCAAAGGCGGCAGTATAGGCTCCTGCTGCTGCGTAAGGAAGGGCACCTTTGGCGAAGGTGATCTGCTTGAAGCCATTTTCGGTACTGCCGATAGTGGTGGCCTCTTCATTGACGAAAATGTCTAAGGTATCATTTTCTTCGAAGTCTTTGATGGTGAGATTGACACTCAGATTGGGAATGTTTTTGCCGCGAACGATTTGGATCGTCGGGGCTGTAGCGGTGCCTGCGGGGGCATTGGCGACTAGAGATTCCGTATCGGCGTAACTGAGTGTGGCCTTGAGCGGATAGGTCTTATTTTCTAGTGTGGTTAGCTTGCCAGTCAAAGCCCCTTTGGTGGTGACTGCCAGGGTGACCAGACCGACGGGGGAACCTGCATCCCCATCCTGGGAATAAAGCAGGGCTTGGTAGTTGCCGGCAAGCCCTTCTGGAAAGGGCGTGGGAATGACGGGGGCCGCCCAGGCACTGGCAGTGCCGAGCAGAGCCATGGTAAGGCTAGTTTTGAATAATTTCATGGATTGGCGTGAGATGCTTGATGTCCGGTGGTGTGGGCTGGCGAGCCCTTCAAAAGAGCACGTTTGGGACCTCAACCAAGGCACATATACGCGATTTAGTATTTCAGGTGTCAGTTAACGAGAAACTTTTTTCTACATTTCAATAAAGAAAGGGCGTGGAAGGACGTCTGTGAAGGTGTCCATGAAAAAATCCCTCTTCGTCTCCCTTCTCCTGCTCGTCGCTGGCATCGCCCAAGCTGAAACCACCGTCACGCTGGAAGGCGTGCACAATTGCTGCAAAAGCTGCACGAACGGCATCGTCAAGGCGGGCACCAGTGTGAAGGATGTGACTGTCACGGCCGAGGGCGAAACGGTCACCATCGTTTCCAAGTCCAAGGCGAACGCTAAGAAGGCGGTCGAAGCGATCCTGGAAGCGGGTTATTATGGAAAATCTTCAGAAGAAACGGCCGCCTCTGCTGCTGCTAGTCCCAAGATGGGGAAAAAACTGACCGAGGCTAAAGTCACCGGAGCCCACCTGTGCTGTCAGAAATGTGTGAATGCCATGACTGAGGCTGTCAAAAGCGTTCCTGGGGTCAAGGAATACACCATCGAAAACAAGGCCGACACCTTCACGGTGAAGGGCGAATTTACAGAGGCGGATCTGATCGCTTCCATGAACAAGGCTGGTTTTCACGGTACTGTGAAATGAAGCTTCCCGGGCTTTGGCCCTTTGTTTGAATGTTTCGAAATCTCCGGTCGCCATCGCGGTGATCGGAGATTTTTTCTTGTTGTGCATCTCTAGAAGCCGGAGCGCATCCCTCTCTTGCCCTACGCGCCCCCATGGTCTAGGCTCTGCGCCCTTTTCCCGAATCCATGAGCGCCGAGCCTGCCCCTGCTAAGAACTACAAAGACACCGTCCTGCTGCCGAAGACTGACTTCCCCATGAAGGCGGATCTCGTCGCACGGGAGCCGCAGCGCCTGGCCAAGTGGCAGGAAGGCCAGCTCTACCAGCGCATCCAGGCTCAGAGCAAGGGAAAGCCCACCTTCATCCTGCATGATGGCCCGCCCTTCGCCAATGGCGACGTGCACATGGGCACCGCGCTGAACAAGATCCTGAAGGACCTCATCGTGAAGTCCAAAACGATGGCGGGTTTCCATGCCCCCTTCGTTCCAGGTTGGGATTGCCACGGGCTGCCCATCGAGTTCAAGGTCGTCAAACAGGCTGCAGGCCTGACCCCGGTGGAAGTGCGCCAGCGTTCTGAGGCGGAGGCCCGGAAGTACATTGATATCCAGCGCAACAGCTTCAAGCGCCTGGGCGTTTTTGGTGATTGGGAGAATCCTTACCTCACTCTGGCTCCCGATTATGAGGCCGGCATCCTGCGCACTTTTGGCAAGGCGGTGGAGCAAAAGCTGGTCTATCGCATGAAGCGTCCTGTGCTGTGGAGCTACGGTGCCCAGACCGCACTCGCTGAAGCTGAGGTGGAGTACAAGGAAAAGGTGAGTCCAGCGGTGTTTGTGAAGTTTGCTCTGCCTTCCGGTTCTGCCTTGGTTATCTGGACCACGACGCCCTGGACCCTCCCGGCCAACCTTGCCATCGCCCTGCATCCAGAGTTTGATTACACCGCTGGTACTTTTGTGCATGACAGTGGTCGCACGGAGCGGCTCACCATCGCTACGTCCCGTGTGGAAGCTTTCACCGCCAGCACCGGCTTCAAGCTGGATGCCACGCAGTCCATCACAAAGCTGAAGGGTAAGGATTTGGCTGGAAGCGAAGCTCAGCATCCTTTCCTGCCGCGCACGTCGAAGGTGATCAATACGCTCTTCGTGACGGATGATACGGGTACTGGCGCGGTTCACATCGCCCCCGGCCACGGTGCGGATGACTATCAAGCTGGGCGCGAGCACGGGCTGGAGATTCTTTCCCCGGTGGATGGCGATGGCAAATACACCGCTGAGTGCGGACTGCCCGAGTTCGTCGGCAAGCATGTCTTCCAGAGCAATGAAGGCATCATCGCCATTTTGGAAGAGAAAGGCGCACTGCTGGGTAACGAAAAGTATGTCCACCAGTACCCGCACTGCTGGCGCTCCAAAACGCCGATCATCTATCGTGCGGTCGAGCAATTTTTCATCAAGATCGACGACATCCGCGCTCGTGCTTTGGCGGAGATTGATAAAGTCGCCTGGCTGCCTGCCTGGGGGCGGAATCGCATTTATGGCACCGTGGAAAGCCGCCCAGACTGGTGCATCAGCCGCCAGCGTACCTGGGGTGTGCCGCTGCCGGTTTTTTATCAGGCCGATGGCACCATCATCATGGAAACCGCCATCATCGGCAAGGTGGCCGACATCGTGGCGAAGCAAGGCACCAATCTCTGGTTTGAAAAAGACGATGCCTGGTGGGCGGAAGCCGTGGGCCTGCCTGCGGATACGAAGCGTGGCAATGACACGCTGGACGTCTGGATTGACTCCGGCTGCAGCCACGTCTCCGTGCTGGACCAGCATCCGGAGCTCCACGCCCCTGCCGACATGTACATCGAGGCCACGGACCAGCATCGCGGCTGGTTCCAGAGCAGTCTCATGATGAGCATCGTCGCCCGCAATGCGGCTCCTTATAAGAGCGTCATCACTCACGGCTTCGTGGTGGATACCAGCGGCAAAAAAATCAGCAAGAGCGACCAGGGTGCTGCGGGCAAGAGCGCCAAGCCGATGACGGCCGACCACTATTACAACACCTACGGAGCTGACATGGTGCGTCTCTGGGTGGCCAGTGTGGACTACCAGAACGAAGTGCCTTTCTCCGAAGATCTCTTCAAGCAAAACAGCGAAAACTATCGCCGCATCCGCAACACGTTGCGTGTCTTGTTAGGCAATCTTCATGATGAGCCCAAGGACCTCGCGCCAGCCGCAGCCGATTACACTTTGATTGATCGCTGGATCCTGGAGCGCCTGCATACCCTGACCAAGGACTGTGTAGATGCCTATGCGGCCTATGACTTCCGCAAGGTCTTCACCCTGGTGAACCAGTTCATCACGGGTGATCTCAGCTCCCTCTACATTGATATCACCAAGGACCGGATGTACTGCGATGCGGCCAACAGCCCGCGCCGCCGCGCCACCCAGGCCTCCATCCGTGAGATCACGGAGACGCTCTGCCGTCTCCTGGCCCCCATCCTGGCCTTCACTGCGGATGAAGCCTGGGAACACCTGGGCCATGCCGATAGCCTGCACCTGGAAGTCTTCCCCCAGCCCAACCCGGCCTTTGCCCCCAGCGATGCCGCCACGGCGGTGGACCAGCTTCTCCAGGCCCGTGCCGTCATCCAGCAGGCCATCGAAAAAGCCCGTCAGGAGAAGAAGATCGGGTCCAACCTCGAGGCCACCGTTTCCCTGACGCTTCCTTCCAAAGGCTTCGATCACTCCGTCTTTGGTGATCTCGGCACCCTCCAGGAATTCTTCATCCTCAGCGACCTGAAGATCTCCCAAGGCACTGACCTAACTGCAAGTGTGGAAGTCTGCTCCAACCCCAAATGCGCCCGCTGCTGGAAACTGCTGCCGGATGTGGGGACCAACGACGCGCACCCGACGCTTTGCGGTCGGTGCGCTGAGGCGGTGGGATGATGGGCAGCAATGTTAATGATGGCTCGTGAGAGTACGCGTTCTTGGAGCGCGGACCTCCGAGTCCGCAGCGGGTGGATGCGGAGCGGGGCTGAAAGGTTGTTTGGCTTGTCGAGGCGTTGGGGGAAGCTCAGGATGTGGGGTGTGGCGAGGTGCTGCGGGTTTGGAAACCCGCGCTCCGTTAGGCTTTCGGAGCGCGGACCTCCGAGTCCGCAGCGGGTGAAGGCAAAGGGGGATGCGGAGTGGGGCTGAAAGGTTGTTTGGCTTGTCGAGGCGTTGGGGGAAGCTCAGGATGTGGGGTGTGGCGAGGTACTTCGGGTTTGGAAACCCGCGCTCCGTTAGGCTTCGCAGAGTCGTTACGGTTCGTTGGCCAAGTAAGTCCAGGGCCATTGTTTCCAGTCGGTTACCAAGCCTGCCTTGACGGGATTGTTGCGGATGTAACGGATGGTCCTGGCTTCATGCTCTGCGTCCCGCATGTAGGTATCCCAATAATCGGCCTGCCAGAAAGTGCCAGTTCGACCTAATAATTGGTTAGCTCGATTCGAGCTGTATTGTTTCCAGCTTTTTATCACTTGATGCATAGGGACCGTCGTCACCTCAAAAAGTACATGCACATGATTGGGCATGAGGGTGAACGCCCGTAAATGATAGCGCTGCCCATCGAAGTGGCGCAAGGTTTGATAGACCATCTCAGCCACACCTTTGTCCTGCAAATGCCATGCGCCCAGACCAAGATCAATCCAGGACTCAAGCTGAAGGCGGCGTTCGCGTTCATCCTCCAACTGGAAAATGGTCTCCCATTCGTGTTGCAGCTCTGCCGGAAAGCTATCGCCTAACCTGAAGGTGACAAATTGCGTCAACCCAGGTTCGTCACGATGTGGAATGTATCCTCGTTCGTTCCAACCGCGAAACCCAAGCATTTGCTCCGCCTGATCGGGATTGAGGCAGTGCTCTCGTTGATTCTTGACCGTCTCGCGGAGCTTAGGTCTGTGCGGCACGCCTTCTTGGCTTTGGGGGATGCGCTGCATGACTCAAAAAAAGGGTGCGGTTCACTCGGCCTTCGGCGCAGGTTTTGACTGAGCCTGCAAGCTCATACCTGTGCATAACCAAAGTAGGATGACCAGGAAGCTTGGATGCATGGCTGAAGACTCACTGAGAATCTAGAGCGCCGTCAATGTCGCGTGTGATGCGGGGCTCTGGAGCCATGCCCTAAAAACAAAAAGAGCGCGGAAGGATTTCCGCGCTCTTTGGAGTGATAGGAGGCTGTTATTTCATTAGCTCGGCCAACTTGGGCGTGATGGCATCGGCCCAGATTTGGTAGCCTTTGGAGGAGAGGTGCAGGAAGTCTGGCATCACATCGGCGGTCAAGGCTCCCTCGGGTTGTGGGAATTTTTCGCCGATGTCGAGGAAGTGGATGTTTTTTCCGTCGTCGAGTTTGGCGATGATTTTGTTCACTTCCTTCAGCTTGTCATTGGAGGCACCCAGTTTGCCTGTCGGCCGGTCACCACGGGGGAAGACGGCGAGGAGGAGGATCTTGGCCTGGGGCTGTTTGGCACGGATGGTTTCAACGATGACGGTGATGCCTTTGGCGATGCCTTCAGCACTGTCTGAGCCGACATTGTTGGTGCCGATCATGAGAACGACGGCTTTGGGTTTGATGGTCTCAAGCTCGCCGTTGGTGATGCGCCAAAGGACGTGCTGGGTGCGGTCGCCACCGATGCCAAAGTTGGCGGGTTTGTAGGCGCCGAAGGCCTTGTCCCAGATGGCTTTCTGGCCACCCCAGCCAGCGGTGATGGAGTCACCGAGGAAGAGGAGATCGGTCTTGCCTTCTTGGGCGATTTTGAGGAAGCGCTCATGCGCGGCGATGAAGCCTGGGTTTTCTTTGCCATCGGGCCCCATCTTCGGGGCGGCCACATCGGGAGCCTGGGGAGGAAGTTTGACGGCGGGGGCTGCGGGCTTGGCGGCTGGTGCGGCGGTCTGCGCGTGCGCGGTGAATGCGAGGAGGAGGGCAGCAAGGATGGTTAATTTCATGCACAGTGATTTTGAGAGCCGTGCTGGGGGGAGGCAATCACAAAGTCTGAGGGATGTTGCAGAAAGGTAGGTTCTCACTAACGACGACGGCGTCTGACGATGCGGCGTGTGGAGTTTTGAACGGAAAGAGGTTTGGATGTGGGTTCGGGGTGCAATCTTTTGAAAGCACGCTGCCGCACGCGTTGACGCATCCAAAGGAGCCCACAGAAAAGCCCCGCCCCAAGTAAGATGGTGCGAGCATTGAACCAAAAAGAATCGGCCTCCATGGCCTCTGTCGTTTTCGCCACTCGGGTGAGGAAGGGGCTTTCCGTATCGGTCTTTTGAAAACGCAATTCCGCCTCATGCTGTTGCTGGCGGGTGCAGCCTTTGATCTGTGCGATGAGGGCAAGGAGAATCAGGAGGATGGCGGTACTCCTGGCTGGGAAGGCGGTCTTCATGAGGGCTGAGGTGGAAAATCCATGCTTTCCAAGGAACGTCCACAATGAAACGGGGCTAGATCACCTGGCGCACGCCTTCGGCACTGGTGAGGGTGCGGAGGCTGCCATCTGGCATGGCCAGGATGAGATGGCCTTCGTGATTGAGGTCTTGGGCGCGACCGTAGATCTCTTGTCCATCCACGGTGGCGCGGATTTGTTTGCCCAGAAGCCAACTGCGTTCACGCACTTCCGCCACGGCCTGGGGGTAGTCTGCGGCGATGCGAGCGAATTGGGTGTGGAGTTCTTGCAGGAGGCGAAGGGCGATCTGCTGGCGATCCAGCTCACGTATTTGGATGCTGGAGGGGAGGCCGAGGAATAAGGAGGTGGCGGTGCCTGTGAGGGCTGGGGGGAACTCGCGGCTGTTCACATTCAGGCCGATGCCGAGAATCAGCTTCATGCCCTGGGGCGTGGTGACGGCTTCGGCCAAGAGGCCGCTGACTTTGAGGCCGTTGAGATAGATGTCGTTAGGCCATTTGATCTGAGGCTGGAGGGGAAGCTCCTCTTCGATGGCGCGACAAATGGCGAGAGCAGCGAGGGTGGTGAGCCGTGGCCAGAGGGGGATGGGGGCCTCTGGGCAGAGCAGTAGGGAGACCATGAGGTCTTGCCCACGGGGAGTGACCCAGCGGTTGTCCCGGCGGCCCCTGCCTGCGGTTTGGGATTCCGCAAAGAGGACGAGGTTGGAGGGTTCACCCCGCAGGGCTGCGGCGCGGAGGGCATCGCTGGTGGAGGGGATTTCTTCCTCCACGTGAACCTTCCAGGGCAGGGAAAGAGCCGTGCATTCCTGCTGAAGGGCTTCAGGATCGAGATCACTCATGTACGGGCAGGGGACGGCTCATTGCAGAAGCAGGTCGCAGACACGGTCAGTTTCTGAGAGATCTTCCAGGCATTGCCAAGGGGAATGATGGGCCAGGGCGGCTGCCTGAAAAGTCCCGGTGGCGACGGCTAAGCAACGTGCGCCAATGGCCCGTGCGCAGGCGATGTCCTTGGGCGTATCTCCGATGACAATGATATCCTCCGGCGAGTAGGTGTGCCCGGTGATGGCCTGGATGCGGCGAGTGGCAAAGGGGCCGAGGTGGTTGCGATCCTCGGCATCGTCCCCGAAGGCACCTTCGAGGAAAAAAGAGTCTAACTGAAAGCGTTGCAATTTGATGTCGGCCCCAGCTCGCACATTTCCGGTTAAAAGACCCAGGTCTGCGTTTGCCCGAGTTTTGAGCTGATGCAGGAGCGATTCGACACCGGGCAGGAGACGACCTGTGAATGAGTCATGATGCAGGCGCTCGTGCAGGCGCAGGAGGTAGCGGTCTAGATATTGTTTCACCAGGGCATCTGCCAGTTCATGCCCAGTCTGGGAAAAAAGAGTGCGCACCACACCGGCATCCGTCGCGCCTGCCAGGTCCAGGGGAGCGAGTTGGCTACGGGAGACGCCGAGCACGTCTTCGACAGCATCTAGGAGGGAGGCACCGCCGGCACCGCCGGTATCCATGAGGGTGCCATCAATATCGAAGAGGAGAAGCCGTGGCATGGGATGAAGTTTCGGGAGTGAGGTGTTTACGCGCATTGGCCGTGGTCGGTGAGACCACGGCCAATGTGTAAGGAGGGAGGTTAGCCTGCGCGATTAAGCCTTGGCCGGAGTTTCGCCATTGGCGTGATCGTCATGATGTTCATCATGGTCGTCATGCTCATCGTGCTTGTCTTCGCGTGGGTCATGATCACCCTGGTGGACGTCCTTCTGGTCGGTCACGCCTTTGAGGTGAGTCTTGAACTTACGATGACGCTGGCGCTCTGGGAGCGGGCTCATCTGCATATTGATGTTACGACCCGCCATCTTGGGCTCCTGATCGGCATGACCCATGGTGACGAGATCGTTTTTGATCTTGGCAGCGAGGGCATGGCCGAGTTCTTGGTGGGCCATCTGGCGGCCACGGAACTGGAGCTGGATGCGCACCTTGTGACCTTCCGCGAGGAAATCTTCCGCGTGGACGATCTTGATGAGGTAATCGTGGGGATCAATGCCGATGCGGAATTTGAGTTCCTTCAGTTTGCCACCTTTCTGGTGCTTATGAGCTTCCTTCTTGTGCTTTTCCTGGATGTACTTGTACTTGCCGTAATCGACAATTTTGCACACTGGAGGTTCGGCGCTGGAGGCGACTTCGACGAGGTCGAGACCACGCTCTTTGGCCATGCGCAGAGCCTGCTGAGTCGGCAGCACACCGTACTGCTGGTTGGTGATTCCATCCACCACGCGCACCTTTGGCGCACGGATGCGCTCATTGACACGGGTTTGGTCAGCGTAGCGGCTGTTGTTACGCTGGGGGCCACGGCCGCCGGGGCGGTTGAA
Source organism: Prosthecobacter dejongeii (assembly GCF_014203045.1). NCBI lineage: Bacteria > Pseudomonadati > Verrucomicrobiota > Verrucomicrobiia > Verrucomicrobiales > Verrucomicrobiaceae > Prosthecobacter > Prosthecobacter dejongeii. The sequence continues at coordinate 147,705 of NZ_JACHIF010000010.1, read as the reverse complement.
AGGAGGGCCGCCACCGCCAGTGCGGGGCTGGTAGCCCCCTGGGGCTGCGGGACGATTTACCGGGGCACCAGGTGCGCCTCCAGTAGCGGGTGCAGGAGCCCCTGCCGCAGGCTGCGCAGGAGTCGGATTTGGATTGGGGCGAGCGCCGAATTGGCCGGTGCTCAAATTGTTGAATGGATTGCTAATGGCTGACCTCCAGTTGTGTTCGGATCAAGAGCGCACGGATTGAGCTCCCTTGAAAATGGCATATCGCTCCACGGATCATATCAAACATAACGGGCCGTGGAAGCAGTGAGAAGCATGGACGAGTTTTCCTGAACCCGGTCATGCGGGCTAACAAAGGAAAGGCTCAGACAAATCATGCGAAGAAAAACTTGTGGGAATGGAGCAAACGAATGCTGCTCACTATTCGCGGATAAATCCGCATCTGGATCCCACAACGTTGAGATTAATCAGATTCTTAGCGCGGAGCAAGATGTTTTCCCAGAAAGTCCACCTCTTTGATGGCTCTGGCTATGCAGTCACACTCTCAACTGTCGATTTTTCGCCGGATGGCGCAGTCTGCAGGCGATCCTTGTGCATCTGGTAGAATCGTCAAATTCCATATTAATCATTGCAGAGCGGTTTTGTTCCATAATTTGCTTGGGATTTGACCCGCTCATATAACCTGACAAATTACTGAAAATTTAGCTTTTCTGGACACCAATGGCTGCCAACACCTATTCCAAGACCCCTGTCACACCAGCACAAATTGATGTGTTAAAGGAACGGATGAGCCTGCTGGCTGACCGAAATCCTTCCTGGAATATCGCCCGTGCGGACTGGCGTCGTTTATGGCCCTATTTTGCCGCGCAGAAGATTACGTATCTTTACGATGATGAATTGTGGGAAAATTTCATCCCTACCGATTTTAAGGAAACCGGGAAGGCTGAGGAGCTTTTGGATGCCTACATGATCCTTGATGAGGACAACGAAATTCAGCTCAAGCTTTTTCAATTCAAGTTCAGTGATGAATGGAAGGGAGGCATTTCAACCAAAGAACTGTACGCCTTTGTGGACCGGATGAACCGTGTGTTTTTAAAAACCGATCTTCAGGATGAACAGACACTGACCGCTTACAGAGAGATACAACAGGCTCTTGACGCGCGCAGAACAGGACGGAGAAGGCAACTGCGGGTGAGGGTGCAGTGTTATTTTGTGACGAATGGTCAGAGTCTTTCTCAAAGTGATGCGCCCAAGTTAGACCAGCTTCGGGATACATATGCACATGACCGGCAATCACATGGTTTCACCTTTGAAACTTACAGCTCTCAAGACTTTCATCATCTTTGTGTCCATGGACGAATCCCTGTTCAAGAGGAAACGATAGACCTCAATAATGACATGGGAGAACGTTCGTTCATGCACCAGAACATTGGCGAAAATCCAAATGGAATGCCCATTCAGGTCATGGTCGGATTTGTGAATGTCAACCAACTCATCCGGCTGGTGGACAGGTATTCAAACAACGAATTATTCGAGAAAAATGTGAGGTTTTTTCTTGGTTCTGGCAAGGAGGTGAATCGCAGTATCATAGCAACCGTCACAAGCCAGCAAAGCAGTTGGTTTGGCTTTATGAATAACGGTGTGAGCATTGTCGCAGACAAAGCGGAACTGCTACCTCCGTCCTCAGGGGGCCGCATGAAACTCCGGATTACGAACATGCAGATCATCAACGGCTGTCAGACGGTAAATGCACTTTATCATGCCAAGTATGATCCAGATTTGAAGGACCTGTTTCAAGGGAATTCAAATGTGCTCGTCAGGGTGTATCAGGTGGATCCGGATAACAGCGCATTCCTAAACGCATTAATCATTGCGACCAATTCACAGAATGCGATCCGGCCAGAAGATCTGCTCGCAACTGATCCCCGGCAGACAAAAGCCCAGGAGCTGTTTTCCAACTATGGAATATTTTACCAGCGTAAAGAAGGCGAGACGCCGCCTTCGGGAAGCCAGATGGTAAGCTTTAGTAAGGAGCAAGCAGCTTTGGCATGGCTTGCGGTATTCAAAGGTTACACTTCGCGGCTACGCAACAGTTCGTCGAAACGCGAAATTTTCCGGGACGGTGGAGAGTATGACGAAATATTCGGCCCCTTTGTTCCAGATGAAGGCGAAACCTCAGTAACTCCCGTTCAACGTGCGCTTGAACTTGCTGCATCTTGCCTAATCTTTCAAATGGTATCCCAAAAGGTGGATGCAACTGGAGCTTCGCGAAGAGAACGTGGCCCTTTGCGAAAAGCCACTTACTTCCTCTCGAGCGGAATAGCCATAATGGAGAAGCAAACACTGGAAACGCTGATTCAAAAGCACTCCAGTGTTGAACCTGGTAGCAATATTCGCGAGCAAATGAAACGGGATTGCCAGCGGCTGGTTGATGCTCGCTTTGATCAAATGGTTCGTTACTTCACCGACGCTCTTCATGTTTATTTAAAGGACAATGGAGGAACTGAAGATGCGGCACTGAAAAACAGCCGTTTTGCAGAGGAGTTTAGCAAAAGTGTAGAACATGCAGAGTTTTTTAGGGACCTGGTTTGATCTGTTCGCGTCTGGTTTTAAATTTACCTTCAGCTTTCAGACACGGGGCCGAGTGAAACGAGCTGCAAGGTGGGTTTGCCCTCCTCTCGGGCTTTGGCGAGGTCCACGGTGAAGATGGCTTGCCAGTCATTGAGGCCTTCGAGGTCCACGAGGACTTGGGAGACTTTCCAGGTTTGGCCATCCTCGGCGGGCTCGGGGAAGGTGTAGCGGCCGTTGCGGGCTTCATTGTCGAGGAGGATGCGGTCGTGCTCGTCGTAATAGGGGGCCATGGTGGTGGCGAGGAGATCCGCCGTCCAGGGGGCGGCATGAGGGCCGAGGGCATGGATGGCGAGGCGGTAATCCTCAATGACGAGGCCACGGAAAAAACGAAAGATCTCGGTGCGGATAAGGGCGATGAACTCGCGTTTGTTGCGGGTGATGTCCGGGGCTTCTTCGTGCTCCGGTTTTTCCTCGTCAGGTTTCCAGTCGGGATCGCGCAGGCGTTCCCATTCATCCAGCAGGCTGGAGTCGGTGCCGCGAAGTACACCGGCTAGCCAGGCTTCCATTTCCTGAACGGGCTCGGTTTTAAAAGTCTCCGGCACAGTTTGGGAAAGGACCTTGTGGACGCTGGAGAGGTGGCGGAGGAGGACGCCCTCTGTGCGGTGGAGGTCGTAGTCCTGGATGTAGTCGGTAAAGCTGCGGAAGTTTTCAAACATCTCGCGCACGATGCTTTTGGGGCGGATGTTTTCCTGGCCTACCCAGGGATGAAGCGCGGCAAATTCGTTGAAAGTGCTGTAGATGAAGTCGCGGCAGGGCTTGGGGTATTCCAGTTCCTCCAGACGAGCGATGCGTTCCTCATAAGGCAGGCCTTCTTCCTTCATGGCGGCCATGGCTTCGTCCTTCACTTTGCTAAGCTGGCGGCGGAGGATGAGGTCTGGATTTTCCAAAATGGACTCGCACAGCGTCAGCATATCCGCCGCGTAGTTGGGCGAGTTCGGGTCAATCAGAGCGAGGGTATCAATGAGGTAGAGCGATAGCGTTTGATTGAGGGAAAAGTCATCCTGAAGCTCGACATTGAGGCGGAGTTTTTGCCCGGGTTTCAGGCGGTCTTTGAGCGGGATGATGGAGATGATTTTACGCTCGACGAGGGCGCGGAAAAGCTGCCGTGCACGCTGGCGATGCTGCTTTTTAGCCGTGGTGGTCTCGTGAGAGTCCGCGATGAGTTGCTGCATGGCTGCGCAGCCGTCATCTTCGCGGCTGAGCACCTGGAGTAACATGCCATGGGAGACCTGGAAGCGAGAGACGAGGGCCTCTGGCGTGGCGGTTTGCAGTTTTTTGAATGTGTCCTCATTCCAGCCGACGAAGCCTTCGGGCGGTTTCTTTTTCACCATCTTGCGCATTTTCTTCACATCACCGGCGGCCTTGGCCTCCATTTTAGCGTTTTCAATGATGTGCTCGGGAGCCTGGGCGACGACAAAGCCGATGTCGTCAAAACCCCGCCGCCCGGCGCGGCCGGTGATTTGGTGAAAGTCACGTGCGGTTAATGTGGTCACCTTTTGGCCGCCATATTTGCTGAGGCGGGTGAGGAGAACGGTGCGGATGGGGACATTCACGCCTACACCGAGGGTATCAGTCCCGCAGATGACTTTTAGCAGGCCGCGCTGGGCTAGTTTCTCCACCAGCATACGATATTTAGGCAACAAGCCAGCGTGATGAATGCCGACGCCGTGGAGGAGGTATTTTTTGACCTCTCTGCCATAGGGGCTGGTGAATTTTTCCCCCACGAGGTATTCTTTGATGGAGGCCTTTTCTGCGGTGGAGCAGAAGTTCAGACTCATCAGATCCTGTGCGGCCTGGGCGGCATCGTTTTGGGTGAAGTGAACGAGGTAAACGGGTGTCTTTCTGGCCTCCACCAGCTCCTGCAGGGTCACATCCACGGAGGTCTGTGCGTAGCTGAACTCCAGCGGTACGGGCCGGTTCTGGGAGGAAACGATGACGCTTTCTGCCTGGGTGAGGCGGGTGAGCTCCCGCTGAAAGAAATCTGTGGCGCCAAGGGTGGCGGAAATGAGGAGGAAGCGGGAGCGGGCCATGGTGAGCAGGGGCACCTGCCAAGCGACGCCGCGCTCGTGATCTGAGTAATAGTGGAACTCATCCATGATGACCTCATGGAAGGGGGCCGTTTCTCCATCGCGCAGCGCGTAGTTGGCCAGGATCTCCGCCGTGCAGCAGAGGATGGGAGCGTGACGATTGACCGTAGCATCACCCGTGGCCATGCCGACATTTTCCGGGCCGAAGTCACGACAGAGGGCAAGAAATTTCTCATTCACCAGTGCCTTGATGGGGCAGGTATAGACGGACCGGCGTCGCTTGGCCAGGGAACGAAAATGCAGGGCGGTGGCAACGAGGGATTTGCCAGAGCCTGTGGGGGTATTGAGGATAACGTTTTTGTCCTCAAACAATTCCAAAATGGCCTCCTCCTGAGCGGGGTAAAGCTCCAGGTTCTTCTCCGCCACATATTCCAGAAAGCGGCCCAGGAGCTCGTCGTTGGAGCAGTCAGGGGATTCAGGCAGGAGGCGCAGCAGAGGGTGATCGGACATTCAGCGTCTAGTTTCCCCAGGGGTGAGGTTTGGGCAATCCTGGATCGTGGCTGGTGTGCGAAATCGGTGGTTTCGGTTGTTATAGGAATAGTGTTCTCTTGAACATTTTCTGGATTGTGCCACGGTCGGTTTATGCCGCCCTCCCCGTCATCTCCCATCCCCACGCGTCCGCGCTGGTTATTCGTGGATTTGAACAGCTACTTTGCCAGCGTGGAGCAGCAGGCGCGGCCCTATTTGCGTGGGAAGCCCGTGATTGTGGTCCCCCTGATGTCAGATCATACCTGCGCCATCGCGGCAAGCCAGGAGGCTAAAAAGTTTGGTATCAAGACAGGGACCAATGTGGGGGAAGCGAAGCGGATGTGCCCCAGTTTGGTCCTGGTGGAAGCCTCTCATGAGCGCTACGTGGAATACCACGAAAAGATCAAGGACGAGGTGGAACTGCACTGGCCTGTTCAGGTGGTGGGCTCCATCGATGAAGTGGGATTGCTGCTGGATGACAAACGCGCCAATGAGGCCTCGGCTCTGGACATTGCACGCCGCATCAAAGCCGGCCTGCGCAAGAATGTGGGGGAGGTGATCACCTGCTCCATCGGCATCGCGCCGAACCGTTATCTCGCCAAAGTTGCAAGCGATCTCACCAAACCGGATGGTTTGGAGATCATTCGTCTGGAGGACATGCCGGCGAGGCTGGCTCACCTCAAATTGACGGACTTGCCTGGCATTGGCCGTCGCATGGAGCCGCGTCTTCATGAGTGCAAAATCAAAACCTTTTTAGATCTTTGGAATGCGAGCCCGGCGGTGCTGCACCAGGCCTGGGGTGGGGTGGGTGGAGAGCGCTTTTGGCGTCACCTGCATGGAGGGGAGCTGGACGGGGATTTCGACGACATGGAAAATGTGCCGCCAAAGAGCATCGGCCATAGCCATGTACTTTCCCCGGAGTTTAGAAATCCTCCCGAGGCGATGATTGTTGCGCAGCGGCTCCTGCTAAAAACCGCCAGTCGGCTGCGGCGGGCGAAACATCGTGCCAATGAGCTTTATTTGAGCCTGCGTGCGGAGAACGGGGCGAAGGGGAAAGCGCACATGAAGTTTTCCCCCGTGTCAGACAGCTATGCCCTGACGAAGAGCCTGGAGGTGCTTTGGGGTAGGGCGCTGAGTCAGCTTCCCGGTCACCGGATCAAGAAGATCGGAGTGACGCTGATGGATCTGGAGTCTGATGAGCAACCCGTGCAACTCGACCTCTTTTCCATGATGGGAGGCAGTGTTTCTGGAGATGTGGAGAGACGGAACCGTCTTTCGAAAATCATGGACGACATCAACCAAGATTTTGGCCGTGATAGCATCGCGCTCGGATTTGCGCCGGATTTGGTGAAGACCTTTTCAGGCACGAAAATCGCCTTTACCCGCATCCCGGATTTGAAAGAATTCAAGGAGTGAAGGGGCGGTACTTGCACGCTGAGGAGATGCGGGGAAAGTCAGGCCTGAATGAAAACGATTCTTTGCTTTGGCGACTCCAACACCTGGGGATATGACCCCGCGAGCATGACGGCCCCGTTCCCGCGCCGTCATGGGCCAGAGGTGCGGTGGACGGGTGTGCTGGCCAAGGCCTTGGGAGCTGGGTTTAGGGTCATCGAAGAAGGTCAAAATGGCCGTACCACAGTCCATGAAGACCCTCTCAACATCTGCCGGAAGGGGAAAGACTACCTGCCTGCGTGCCTGGAAAGTCACAAGCCGCTAGACCTCGTCATCCTGATGCTGGGGACGAATGATCTGAAGAGTACTTTCAATGTGCCTCCGGGTGAAATCGCTGCCGGCGCAGGTGTGCTGGGGCGGATGATCCTAGCGGGTGATGCGGGACCAGAAAATCGTCCGCCGCAGTTGCTCCTGATGTGCCCTCCTAAGGTGCGAGACCTTTCGGCGATGCCTGATCTGGATGCCAAGATCCCTCATGGAGCCGCGCGCAGTGCCGAGTTTCCCCGTCACTATAAGGCACAAGCGGTGGCTCTGAAGTGTGAGTATTTCAACAGCCAAGAAATCGTCGAAACCAGTCCTGTGGATGGCATTCATTTGGAGGCTAGTGAGCACTTGAAGTTAGGCGAAGCCTTGGCAGAAAAAGTGAAGGTTCTTCTCGGCTAAAGGGGGGGAGGCAGGGGGCCTAAAGTTTATCCTGGCCTTGGAGGATGCGTTTCAGCAATTGCCCTCGTACACCCACACCGTCCTGGGTCAGTTTCAGCAGTTTGGCGTCCACACGGTCTTGTTCGACCAAGGGCATGTTGGCCCAGGGGAGGGTGATGCTGTGGGGGCCCTGACATAGGGCATCATAACGAATGAGCCCTTTTACGTACGCAGACCAAGAGGGATAACCGAGCATGGAGGCCCTTTTTTCAGCCACATCGAGAAGATCTGGAGGAAGCTTGAGAGAACGAGTGCTAGAGGCCATAAGGAAGAAAGGTGGGGGTGCAGTGGGGGATTCTTCTGATATTTTTGCAAGGATTTCACGTTTGTCCAATAATGTTCAAAAGAACATTATTTAAGGTGGGTGAAATAGCTGTGCCCTGGTGCGTACTTTTTTGGAGGCGGAAATTAGCAACCTTCCATTTTCATTCCTCGACGAATGAGGTGCAGAACATACTCGCGCACCGAGGGAAACCCCAGCGCTTGGCGAAGTCGCTCCAAAGTTTCCCATTCGTGGAGCGTGAGTGGTAAGTCCCCTTCAGTATCTCCCTGGCAAGAGAACAAGGGGGCGTTCTCAATGAGATGCTCCAGCAATAAGGAGGCCGGGCCAGAGGGAGTCTGGCCTTTTTCCCACTGAGTGACGGCGGTGGGGGAGACCCGCAGCATGCTGGCAAACTGACTTTGCGTGAGCCCCTTCGACTCACGGTAAGTGCGAATTTGCTCCGCTGTCATGGCTTGATTCTCCAGTGAATTTGAAGTGAAGACAATTTATCTTCGTGCCCCCTAGGGATTATGGAGGTGGTTTTTGCGGAAGTATCAGTCGTTAGACCGCCTGGAGATGCCTTGTGCTTTAAAAAAGGACTCAGTAAAGCTGGGGTCTAGGCGTTGGTAAAAGGAGAGGGCAAGTTGCAGCTTGGCCCGGATGCGTGGGTATTGCTCCGCTAAGGCCCACAAGGAGGCATCGCCAGCGAACAAACGAATGGTTAGGCCATTGAAGTCATTCTCCAGGGTCGAGCAACCGTACTGGGACAAAAATCCCTTCTCCAGTAGAGTTGTTTCAGACTTGAGGCCAGCCTTGCCTTGTTTCACTGCCTCCACACCATCGCCCAAGTATTGGAAGTCTGCTGGATTGGCCTTTTGCCAGGCTTTCTTATCCAAGAACTGTGGGTGGTTGCGAATGAGGATGCTGGAGAACTCGGCGTGAAAAGTGCCTTCCACATGGGCTGGAGTGTAGCCAGCGAGTTCATCGCCCATTTTGAGATAAACGTAGGTGCGTGAGTTGGTGCCGCTGGTGACCACCCCCCGATAACGCAGTTCTGAAAGCACATACACGGCCTTCAAGTTAGCCTTTAAAACTGTCGCGGGATACTTGGATAACGCGGCCTCTAGAATGGCTTTGGCTTTGCCGAGTTTCTCATCACTCAACGCGGTGCCTTGGGCACTCACAGGCTCCTTGCGCCAGGCCTCTGGAAAGACTTCGGAGCCTGAGGCGGTGAGCACTGGCACGGGCTTTTCCAGAATGATCTTCTCCTGAGCCTGAAGGCTGATACTAGGCAGAGATCCAGCCACTGCGATGCCAACGATGAGTGCAAAGATTTTCATGAACGATGGGAAATGTCTAGCAACCTTATTTCATGATAAGCCAAGCTTCGTTTCCAAGAATGAAAATCGTGACTTCATCAGAGTTGGTACAGGAATCCTGGTCACAAAAAAGCCCGACTTTGTGAGTCGGGCCTTTTTGTTTAATCCCTTGATTTTCAAGGGGTGGTGCCGGTGGTCGGACTCGAACCGACACTCTGTTAAGAACAAGATTTTGAGTCTAGCATTAGCGTGGGATTTTGTGTTTGAGCATGTTCTGCTTTGAAATCCCCTGGAAGTCGTGGAATCTTTCTGTATCAAGTGTTCCACACGCACCAAACATTTTCAAACAAGTCAAGACACTGCTGAACGATCCTCTTACATGGAATCAAAAACTGCCATCAAACTGCCATCAGATCAGATCCGTTATTCCAAGAGCCATGTTCAATATTGGCAGGTTGCAGGTAGGCTCTATCAGCAGCGTGGCAGCACAGATTTTTGCTGTAGGTTCTCACATAATGGTGAGCGCGGTTTTTTCGACCTCTATACTTCCAACAGGAATGAGGCTGCCAAGCGTGCTGCAGAGCGATACCGTTTTGTCGTAGCCCACGGTTGGGAGAGTGCAGCTGCTAATCCAGATTTTCGGGTTCAACAGCCCCAGTCCAAGCAACGCATCTTGACCGTGGGCATGTGGATAACCGAGGTTCGTGGGATTTCACAAGTCCGACCGATCACACTGCTGAGTTACGAGCAGGCATTGAGGCGCATCGCAGCAGAAGCCGTGCTTGGTCTTACCTATTCCGTCAAAACCCACGAAAAGTGGAGTGAGATGGTGGACTCGATGCCATTGGCCAAGCTCTCGGGCAATGCCGTGGCAAAATGGATTAAATCGCGATTGGAGGGAAGTGTTAGTGACCCCAAGGCAAGAGAAAAGGCAAAGCATACTGTTAACCATGTGTTGCGTTCTGCCAAAGCCCTGTTTTCTGTTCGCAAAGTTGTCTCGCTCGTTGCCAAAGACGTTACAGCACTGCTGCCAGAACCGTTGCCTTTTTCTGAAGTCTCACTTTTGGAAGAGGATTCGTCTGCGAGGTTTACCCCTTCAGTGGATGCAGAGCAGCTATTAGTTAGGGCCAAGGAAGAACTCGGGGGACCCAGAATTGCGGGTGAATCTGTCGAAGATTTTGAGTTGCGGCAGCAGAAGTGGATTGCCTTCCTCCTTAGTTTTTGCGCTGGTTTAAGGAGGAAGGAGAGTGATCTTCTTGAATGGCCTCAGGTGCAACTTGAGACTGCAACAGGGCCTAGGATCAAGTTGGAAACCACTGAATTTTTCAGCCCGAAAAATCAAGCACACGCAAAAGCCATTCCTTTAGATCTTGAGGTTGCGGAAATTTTGAAGGCGTATCAAAAAGTGTCCAGCGGCTCCTTTGTTTTAAAATCAGACAGATACTTTGGACGAAATGGGGTTGGAAAACCGCGATGCTACAACACCTGGCAGGCACTTTACAAATGGCTGAAAGCTCAAGGGGTCAAAGACCGCAATCCTGTCCATTCTCTTAGAAAGTCTGTCGGAGCCCTGATGGCCAAAAAACATGGCATTCATGCCGCGCAGCGCCTTTTGAGACACACAACGCCTACCATCACGTCCAAATATTATTCTGACAGTGAGGCCCGTGAAACGCCAGGCATTGGAAGTCTGCTAAAACGATGAACTTCTGAGAGATGTTGAACGACTCGGCGGGCATTCCCATTGCCGTGGAGCTCATCAACATGAGCGAGAATTGCTCTCAGGCGGAATGCTATGCCATACAGGACGCGGCTACTGCGATCCCTCGTATCACCTCATGCAACATTCGACTCTTTGTGGAGCGTTGAATTTTCGTGGGGGTGTCAAACATCCTCAGCAACTTGTGACACCATGCTTAGACAGAGATGACGAGTATTTAAACGAAAATAGAATTTTAGAATGATTTAAGTGTTTATTTTCTTAGCAATAAATGGTAAGATTATTCCAATGAATTTGGATGAGTCCAAAAAGCTCGTTTCCATCTTTTGGCGCTTCTCGTTGAGGTTAAAATTGATGGTCCTATTCAGAGATCACGTTGGGGTATCCCCCGACACAGAAAAAATAAAACATGAAGGTAATCAAAAAAACGACCTGGGTCGTGCCCTCTGGCATCCACCAGGCAATTATCGCTGACGCGCGAATTACGAACGGAAAAAATGGGACGGATGAATTGAGGCTGATTTTTGAAATCACTTCGCTGATACACCCTCTCAAGAAATATCAGGCAAAGAAGACCTACAATGAACAGGACCAAAATCACTTGGCCCATGATCTGGAGGCGCTGCTCAAGGATGACATCGGCGCAGTGATCGGTTTGGAAGGAGAAATCCTGGCTGACAAACTCGGTGTTCTTGAAGGAAAATGCGTCGAGATCGAAGTCACTCACCTCTACGATCCAGCATTCAAAGATCCTTTCTGCAAAGTGAGGCGCATTGGCCAGCCTGGACAGTTGCTAAAGAAACTCGTGCCTTGATGTAATGGTTATGTTTTTTAGAATGAGCACTCTCTGGTGGGGGTGGCACTCGATTTTTTTTGCAATCGTCATTTGACCAATGTGTCGGGCACTCCAAGAGTTGCACTGCCGCGTGAAAAACGCGGGTGTCCAATGCTATGGAGCAAAGGTCCGTAGTGGTTGATGCTGAACGTTTTACACCGTTTCAACAAGACCATTTTTAGACATAACCAACAATGTTAGCACATCACTCCTCACAGAGTATTAGTGTGTCTGATTGCAAGCAGGATGAATTCATAAGACTTCCGAAAAGTGGCTCCACCATCTGGGGCCTCTCCAGGAGCATGCTAAATTCTCTTGTATTGCCGAGTCAAACGAGGGGGAAACCCCTGGTTGAATCTCATGTATTGAAAAAGCCAGGAACACGAAAAGGGATTCGTCTCATTTCGGTTGATTCACTGCGGGCCTATATCAAAGCCCAAACGTGCTCAACAGTGAGTGGCCATGAGTGACATATTGACGCCCATATTAAACGTTCATGCTAAGAAAATTGCAAAATCGTCAATGGACCCCGTTAAAATGATCACAACTCCAATAAATCCAGATATTACGACAGCTGAAAACAACCGAGACCAAAAAGAGCGTCTCTCGCAGCTTCACGAAGTCGCGATAAAAATCTCAAAATCCTTGGAAGCAGGAAAGGCTCTTCGTGCAATTAAAGAAGAAGAACTCTACAAGCTCGAGTACGAAAGCTGGACCGCATATTGTGAAAATTCTCTGGACCTAACCATTCAAAGAGTACAGCAATTAATTTCAGCTGCTACCCATGCCGATTGGCTGCGCGTGGAGAAAAAGTTCGAATTAGGAACTATTCCTGATACTGAACGGTCTCTTCGATTGCTGATCAGCTTAGGAAAAGAAAAGTCAGCTGAGATTTTATCCGCTGCTATAAAAGAAGCAAAGGGCAGACGTCCTGGCTTCAAGCAGCTTGTAGATGCCAGCAATGAGGCTGCGGCTCAGCCGCCCGCAGCAAAAGGGTTCAAAAAGAAGATCAAAGTCGTTGAGGTTGTTCAACTGATGATGAGTACCCTTGATGAAGCGCCGACGACTCAGTATTCAGTCGAAAGTCTGAAAAAACTGAAACGTTTGGCTAAGGCACTGGCAGATAAAATCACAGCACTTGAGAGTGATGATGAGGAACCTAACATTGATGGAGCCCTTACTATTGACAATGCTTTAGAATCAGAAGATTCGGTGACAGAATAAAGCCTGTCCGAGCATTATCTAGTGCACAATTTAGAGCCTGGTACCTGTATAGGTGCCAGGCTCATTTTTTTGCACATCATCACATCAACCATTGGTTGATGTCAGAAATGCCGAGACTCTTAAATTACGTATATATCTTAGGTTTCGCTTGACGTTCTCATTTTTGCGAGTATCTATACCTATCTCATCAAAGAGTGAGATGGGATTTGGAACAAACACCAGATCTTGTTAATAAATGCGACCTCCTGACCAGGGTTAAATCACTGGAAATCAACGGTCTATATCGTCGGGGAGCAGGATCTCCGACCGCTTTAAAGTCAGTGATTATCCTACCATGTGATTCGTCACACCCAGAAAAAAACGATAAAGAGGCTTCAACCAGAGAAGGGATTGAAGCAAGCGACGCAAGAAATTCAAGCCTCGCTCTATTAGATCAATATACCTATATATATCATCTTAATAATACATCTCCTTATCATTCATCAATTATCTCTTCATCATCCAGCTCCTCTACGGGTGATTCTCCTCCCCCAGTCAGCTCTAATGTTCCAGAGAATGATGATTCCAAAACCCAATCCCATTCCTCCAATACCTCAGCTCTGGTTCTTTCTGACAAGTCCTCCAAGGGAAGAATCATCAGACCCAAGAGACCCGACACATTCGAAAAACTGAATTGGTGTAATGAAGATCAGTTGGACCGCTATCAGGAGATGATGCATCCAGAAATGACTGACGCCTGGAGAATTCGCAATACCAAGGCTGCCCCAGAATTCAGCCGGTTTTATTCACCCGAGTATATCGCCTCTTTGTGTCCTCTGATTGCTTCCAACAGTCGCTATGCCAAGAAGGTGGCTTACTGCATGAATGAAATGGATGGGAAACGCACTGCCTGTTTAAAATGGAATTTGTGTGATCGTTGTGCACAATACAAGGCCTCTCAGCAATGGCGTATTTTTGATCAGTGCTTCAAGACTGATTTCACTTTTTATTCCGTTACCCTCAGCTTTGACGGTTCCATCCCATTCTCTTCCACCAGTGCCACAAATTGCCGAGTGTATTGGGATGCAAACACACAATTAGTTAAATCATGCCTTAAATCACATCTCATTCGTGGGGCCTATTTGGCTCACGAAATTAAACTTTCTCAATTCCTTCCTCTAAGGGTCAATCCTCATTCGCACGTCATTATGGCCTCTGATGAAGGCTTGGAGACGGTTCAGGAACAACTTCAAGAATTCCTCAGGGATGCAGGTTTAGACCGAGCTCCTTCCATCAAAATAAAACCCCTTCCGTCTGTCGAGGACTTTGAAAGAGCGGTCAAATACCTCACCAAAGCCGTTGATTTTGTTTCTCCTTATGAATCAGCCTGGGGTCTGCACGCTTCTAATGATCCCGCACAGGCCATGGCATTAAATGTTGAGATGAAGGAATTCTTTGATGGTCATCAGGTGGCCTTCGATGGATTAAAAAAGGTCTCCAGATATGGAAATCTCTGCGGCACTTCATCCTCCTACATCGGCAAGAGTCCCTCACAAATTCAGAGGGGAATTGACGCTCAGAAAGAAGCGAGGAAGGCCTATTTGCAGAAAATAAATAAAACCGAGCAGCCTCCGGTAAAACCCAAGAAAGTTCTCTGGACTGAATAGAAGCGTTTTTAGAGGGGTTGGGATAGGCATCCGCTATGGTGACACTCCCCCACCCCTTCAAACGCCCCACAAAATTTCCTGACGCAATCCATAAGCACTTCCCGAGATTCCATCCTCTCAACATCACAATCATCTTGACGTGCAGGGCAGAAATAGGGTACAATGCATTTGGTTAGACGAACTCTGCATCCTCACAAATTAAGAGGTGTCAGAAAGGCCTCCAAAAGGGCAATCTCCAGCTTCAGAAATAATCGGTGAAAATAATCCTTCATCCTCAAGGTTTTACCCGCCTCTGAGCAGGCGAAGGGCACACGTTGCACTTTACAGCGCAGCAGATCAATGCATCATTTGAACAGCTCGTGGAGACATGAGCCGGGGCTTAAGAACCTCGCTACAGGCGGCAGACGTGTGCCGCAAAACACGTCGCCTAACGACCATGAAAATGGCCGGGAGGCGACGGTTATGTCCAGAGCCTCCGGCTTAAAGGCCGTCGCGGCTGTCCTGTGGCGGCTTCTTAACTCTCCGGTCACCTGTATCCATGTTCTGTGAAATCAGAACATCGTTATTGGCGAGCTTTTTAGAAGCTGCCATGAACAATCCGCACACTTTCGAGACAAGCCCTCCCTCTTCAGCGACATTGCTTGTGAATGGGCAACGACTTCCTTTGGCTGGCGGGACGTTGTTGGTGGGTAGGCATTCAGCGAATGATTTGGTTTTGGATCATGAGTCTGTTTCCAGTCATCATGCAGCGATCAAAACGAAGGCTGGTGGCTTTGTGCTGGTGGACATGAACTCCACAAACGGAACCTTTTTGAATGGTGAGAAGGTGGCTGAAGCACAATTGACTGACAACGATCAAATTATGTTTGGATCGGTGGAGGCATTTTTTCTCGAGCCTCAGATTGATTCTGGTTCTGTGAATGTGGACGCACAAGAAGGGCCCCCACTGACAAGCTCTCCAAAACTAGTGAGATTGCCTTTCTCTTTCTGGCCTCGAAATCCAATTTTCTCGTTTCTGGCAACCGTTGTGTTCGGTTGCGTCTTTATGCTGACAGTGGTGTCGGGTTTGGCCTCGTCATTGTTTGCCCTTAGCGTCCTGTATGTGCCGATGACGGGCATTCGATACATCAAATATCGAGTGCAAAAACCAATGGTGCCTGAACGCGATCCTGATCAGCGGAAGAAGGACATCAGGTCTTTCTGGTGGCATCCTGCTTTTATTGGCTCTGCCTTTGCAGCGCTGCTGACATTGGTCATTGTTGGGCTGGCCTCATCCCAAACCAACAGAGAGATTGCGGCTGCGAGCGAGTATAGAGCCGAACATCAAGCTTACCTGGATCAGCATACGAGTTTTGGCAATCAAGCGGGGTATGCTCTCTCAGCCGCTGCCAGTCTCGATGAAGGAGATGTGATCACACCACTGGTGCAGGGAATTGGGAATTATTCGACTACCCAGGAATTGGAGGGCCGAATCAGAAATGCTCAGGCCAAAGAGGTTCAGCTAGCATCTACACGACAAGATGACGGGGCGGTCATTTTTCTCGCTGTTTCAGTGCTTTTGACCGTTTTCGGAGTCATCTCATGGAAGGCCTATTCATGGGTAAAAAGGGAATGGACCGCTGCGACGATGATTGTTGTGTTTACTTTCCAAGCATCAGCCCTTGCACAGAGTCCTTCCAGCGGACTCGTCCTCGATAATGGATGGGCAAGCCCGATGCATGGAGGCATTGCAGCGATGAAGGAGTTGGGTTCCCTGCTATCGCCTTTTGCTCGTCCGTCTCCCAATGTTACTCCGGCTCCTGAAATTGAAATTTACCAAGGGGTCACCTACCTGATGCCGTATGCAGAGGCGAAACAGAAGCTGGGACTGACACAGAACATCGTTCCCAAAAACAAGGTCATCACAGCAGGTTTCCCCAAGGACTCGCTCTTTCACTATGCCTTTGATGGGATCTTCGATGGGGGCTTCAACAAGCTCTACATCGTCACTGACAAGGCAGACCAAGTGGTGGCTGTGCAACTGGTCTGTGAATCCCCTCGGAGAGACATGCTCAGGGACATTTACACAGCCCCTGATTGGAGCATGTATAATTTCATCAACAACCGGCGCAAAGCGACAACGAGGTTGTGGGTGGATCATCAAACGCATTTCCTGCGGTCGGGAAGCTGGAGACAATACCGCAAAGTCAGCGGCTATGCCCATCCAGAAGGCAAGGAAACTGTCATCCGCATTGATAGCGCCCTGATGGATCCAGATTCGCTCAAGGGCTCGAACCATCGCGGCCAGGAGTGGAAGCTTTTAGAGGTGTCGCAGCTTTACCTGCCGAAGCCACTCATGGAACTGATGCTTCACTACATCGTAACAACTGGTCAGCGTTAATGCTCGTCAGCACACCGGCACTGAACCTTCAAATTCCACACAATATGTGATGTGGGGCAAAGGTTGCAGGAATGGTTTGGATCGTCCTGATTGCATGCGTGCTCTGGGGGCCCTCCACAGGCAGCAAGACGGTCAACCTTGCCAAGACATCGGAAGCCAGTGACAACCCGCATGATCTGGGTCTGGCTTGCAATTGCTGTCGCCATCCCAACATTCATCATTTTCTGCATCTTCATGAAGACCGTTATGGAAGGTCTATTGAATATTCTTGGCGTGTATATGGGTAGGGTGTTCGACAAAATCGAAGCTTGGAATAAATCACTCAAGGCCAAGCTTGAAAGCATCCGTGATAAAATTGATAAAAATAGGTATTACTCTTAATTGCAATTTGACTTCGTAGGATAATATATTATATTGTGGATGTCGAACCAATTGACCGCGCACTCAAATCGGGGCTGCGGAAAATCCTCAAAAGGGCGACATAATAATACATGACTTTAAATAATACACGTATCACAATCCCTCACACAAAGGGTGAGAGCCTCCCAGTAAACGGAGCCTTTAACATTGAACTCAAGGGGTGCTTACTCAAACATCTACACCAGAATATTGTCTCCGAGGTAAACTACTGTCTTAATTTCTTTCACTTAATTGATAAGGGGTGGTGTGAAATTTGTAACCTAAGGGAACTTGAAGACAATATAAGTGATGAGCTTATTCAACTTGATATTATAGGAATTTTTGTTTTAATGGAGGAGTTGCATGATCTGCGCGTCTTGATCATTACCAATAATACTGAAGAAACCATATTGATTAATCAGTTAAAAAACTTACCATAATTTGGTATAATACCATGAAGAAGGAAGGCCCTTAAGTCCTTCCTTTTTTGTGCCCTTATGGCCAGACCCACCCACTACTCACCCCCGTTGTCGAGATTCCTGGTTTGTGTCCTTTATCATGAAGCCAAGCGCCGTCGTATCCCCATGACACGGCTTGCTGAAATGCTTCTACAGGCAGCCCTCCAAGGCTCCCCTGGATGGACACAGGCCAGTGATCTTACTTCCGTTCCAGATCGCTCACAAGCGGTCTAGGACATCCACAAACCCAAGCTCAAAAGCACCGGCTTTCTCAATTCCTGAGAAGCCGGTTTTTTGTGCCCCAACACCACCCCAACATCATGGCAGTCAAACTCAGCGCCAACTACAGCAAAAAGCTCGGGCTCCCCCAATACAGCAGCCACAGCTTCAGTGCCTCCGTCGAAATCGAACTCACCGACATCTCCCAGGTCGAAGCCGAAGTTCAGAAGCTTTATCAGCTCCTGCAACACTCGGTGGACCAGGAAATCCAAGAGCCCGGTTTTGTCCCCCAAGCCAGCAACGGCCACGCACAAGCCAACCACCGCAATTACCCATCCCAAGGGCAAATACGTCAGCAAAGCAAAAGTCCCCGGCAGCCTCGCGCTAACGGAGATGCCTGGAACTGCACCGACGGGCAGCGGGGATTCATCCTGCGCATCGTCAGTGACAACAACCTGGAGAAGCAGGAGGCCGAAGATCTGTCGCAGCAGCTCTTTGGTCTGGGAGTGAAGCAGCTCAATAAAATGCAAGCCTCTCAGTTGATCGAAGATTTGCTGGTGAAAGCTGGCAAACCTGCACGTCAAACCCGCTGGCAACAACGTCCCACTCAACGCCAAGCTGCATGAACACCCAGGCCCCCCCCAAAGAGGAGCCGAGTGAGAAAGACATCATCGCCTCATTGCAAGAACAGGTCTCCGCCTCACGGCTGAACCTGTTTTTGCAGTGCAGGTTGAAGTTCTTCTTTCGCTACGTGCTCAAAATAAAAAAGCCCAAGACAGCGTCGCTGCATGTCGGCAATGCGGTTCACGCCGTGTTAAAGTCATGGAACAAGGCACGCTGGGTGCAAAAGCCCCTCACGCTTATCCAAGCGCATGAGGCTTATGCAAAAGCATGGTCGGACGACCCGGACGGGATTCCTTGGAAACCCGATGAAGAGGCGGAGGAAAAGACCACAGGCTGGCGTCTGGTGAACACGTATTTGCGTGAAAGCCATCTGCCTGCCGATGTCAAACCCGATGCCGTAGAAGTGCCCGTGGAGGCCAACCTCATCAACCATGGTTTACCTCGGTTGATCGGCATCCTCGACCTCGTGCAACAACGCAAAGTGATTGATTACAAAACCTGTGCCAGCAATCCAAATTCGGAAAAGGCGGCTCACAGTCACGAGATCCAGACCAGCAGCTACTCCCTTCTTTACCGGCACAACACCGGACAACAGGAAAGCGGCGTAGAACTGCATCACCTGGTCAAGCTCAAGAACCCGAAAGTGGTCATCACCCCGATGCCACCCATGATGCCCCGACAGCAATTACGGCTGTTTAAACAGATCGAGGCCTACACCGAAGGCTTGCAGCGCCAAGACTTCATTCCTTCACCAGGGATGCAGTGTGCGAGTTGCGAGTTCTTCAACGAATGCCGCCGATGGCATTAAAAAACACATATGCAAAAGAGGCCGGTTTTCCACCCAGGAGACCGGCCTTTTTTCTTCAACCCTAAGCCCCCTTCATTCATGAAAAAAATGCTCCTTCTCTTGGTGTTGATTCCTCCGGCTTCACAGGCCGGATGGTTTGATCATACCAGCGACCCTGTGCCGGAATACCGGACCAAAATCATTACTCTCGAAAACCAAGTCAGCGCACAGCATCACACCTTGGACCTTTGGCAAATTGCCACCGGCTCTTTAGGCATCGCCTGTGCCTTTCTTTTCATCCTCGGAACCGCCCTCGGCGCAACCACACGCAAACATTATGTTAGAACACGACGAATGGGACACCTCTCCTCGCTCAACGGTCGCCAATCCCAGTTCATGGGTGAAGCGTCTGGGGGCGAGTTGGAGGCCCCTTTGGCAGCCTAAACCTCTCGCACCTCCGGTGGTGGATCATGACTTGCCTCGCCTCAGTGCCATCGAAAGATCGGCCGAGGTGATGCGCTTCATGGGTCATTGCCTTGTTTATTGGTTGTCTCCCCAGGGGCAGCTCCGTGAGTTCATCAAACTTAATTTGCGCGTGGCATTGACCGTGGCCATTCCGGCCTTGGCGGTTGCTCCGCTCGTCACCCTCGCACTCGGTCAGTTCCAGACTTGGGTCGTGGTGCTGACTCAGACCGTGACCAGCTTTGTGCTGTTCCCCTTGTCTGTGTTGCTCAGCATCCTGCTCGTCTGCGGATTGCTCTACATCATTCGCACCTGTCTTGACCTTCGGGGCAGGGGACGCCGAGACATGTATTAACCCCCAACCACAACCCCCAAGCCGGATCGTCCACTCATGGATGGTCCGGCTTTTTTTATACCCACATGGAAAGCATTACGCTCTACTGCCGTGAAAACGGTTCTGACAAAGTTTGTCAAGCCAGCCTCCAACCCCAGGAGCAAGGTTACGTCGTTAACTTCGCCTATGGTCGTCGTGGCAGCACGCTGACCACTGGCAGCAAGACCCCCGTTCCTGTTTCCTACGTCGTCGCTAAAACGGCCTATGATCGTCTGGTGCGGCAAAAATTGGCCACTGGCTACACGCAAGGTCCCGCCTTAACTGAAAGCCTCCAGCATCAGCCACAAAAGCCCACGGGCCTTCGCTGCATGCTGTTAAACCCTGTTGCAGAGGACGAACTTGAGGATCTTCTTCAAGATCACGTCCACTGGATGCAGGAGAAAATGGATGGCAGGCGAATGCTCCTGCAAAAACAGGGCAAGGTCATCACCAGCATCAACCGCTTGGGAGTGACCTTCACACCCCCTGAAACCATCCAACAAAGTGCCGCGCAATGTCATGAGGATTTTATTCTCGATGGTGAAGCGGTGGGAGACGTGTTCCATGTCTTCGACATCCTGTCCCTGGCAGGTGAAGACCTCCGACAGTCACGCTTTGCCACACGTTACTTCCAGTTGCGTGATTTCCTGCGCACCTTCAGGCATACCCACATTAAACTGGTGGAAAGTTACTGCGCTCCGGAAAAGGAGCCGTGGTTTCAAACCCTGAAGGAGCAAGGCAAAGAGGGAGTGGTCTTCAGGCACATGGACGCTACCTACACGCCTGGCAGACCCAACGCCGGCGGTCCATGTCTCAAGCACAAGTTCTATGAAACTGCCTCCTTTGTTGTCGCCAAAAGCAATGACAAAAGAAGCGTTTCACTGCTGCTGTTTGAGGGAGATAAAATCAAGAGGGCAGGCAACATGACCATTCCACCCAACCATGCCATGCCCAAAGCAGGCTCGGTGGTGGAATGTCGTTATCTCTATGCCTTCTGGGAATCCGGCTCAATCTACCAGCCTGTTTATCTAGGCGTTCGTGAAGACATCCGTGCCGCTGAATGTACCACCGATCAGCTAAAATACAAAGCTGAGCCAACACTCGTGACTGTGTAATTCCTCACAGTCACCCCGCTGCCGATCACCCCTGACTTCTTCACGGAAGCAGGGGTGGTTGGTTTTTAACCTCAACCCCATCGTTTATGAAACCCATCGTCTTACCCATTGCAGAGCTCAAGGCGGCTCTGACGGGACTTGGCAAGGTGATCACACCCAAAGCCACCTTACCCCTCCTTAAACACGTTAAAATTGATCGCAACGCAGATGGTTGGATTGCCCTTACCGGCACAGATCTCGACCATTTTGTCACCGTGCGCTTTGAACACCCCTCTGAAGGTCCACCCGCGACCGTGCTCGTGCCTTATGATCAGCTCCTGCACACCGTTAAAAGCTGCGGCAAGGGTGAGCAGATCCGCATCACCACCGACCCCGAGAATTTGGCAATCCAATTTTCATTGGGTGGCCAGATAGGAGAAACCAAAATCAAACTCTTGCCGGTGACAGATTTCCCTGTGACACCGCGCCTCAATCATGAGTCGGTTCCGCTGCCTGCACATCTGCGACAAAGCTTTCATGAAGCGATGTCCTGCACCAGTACCGATGCCACCCGTTACGTGCTCAATGGCACCTTCATTGATGTCCGAAACCCCAAGGCCAACTACTTGGTGGGCACCGATGGAAAACACCTCTACTCCGCAAATTCCTTCACCCTCCCACTGAAACAATCTGTCCTCATCCCCAGCCATAAATTCTTGGGGTGGAAGGATTTTCTTTGGGATGGTGAATGGCAGATCAAAAGCAACGAAGAGTGGGTGCAAATCAGCAGCCGCAGATGGAGATTCGTATCCCGTCAGATCCCGGATAAATACCCGGACTGGCAGGTTGCAGTTCCAGACCCAACCCAAGCGAAGACACACCTGAATTTGCCTCCAGATCAATTGGAAGCAGTGATCCAGTTGATACAGCGCCTGCCTAACCATGACACTCAGTTTCATACGCTGGGCATGCAGTGGAAAGGCAACACCCTCAACTTGCTGGCAAAACCCAGTGCCGAAGAACCTTGGCTGCACATCCCTCTAGAAGCGACGCAAGGCCATGGACCGGAAGTGACGATCTTTTTGGACCGTCGTTTCCTCATCAAAGCTCTGCAATTCGGTCTGCATCACATCAGCCTCTTTGATGAACGTTCACCTCTGCGTCTTCATGCGCAAGGCAAGCAACTCATCATCATGCCCGTGAGGTCTGACAAGGCAGGCACATCGCCTCAACCCACTCCCATCCGAAAGGTGGATACGGCGACAGTCCCTCAGCAGAACCCTAAACCCCCAACTCCAAATCCAATGCTCAATCGTCCCAACTCCGATGCTCCTGAATCAGGGCCTAGCGCTCCTGCCATGGAAGAAGCGCTCAACCTCTGCAACCTCCTACGGGATCGGTTTCAGGACGGGCTTAACCAAATCCGTGACCTGGCCAATAAACTCAAGCTTCTCCAGCGTGAACAGAAAACCAGTGCCCGAGAAATGAGTTCTGTCCGCTCCACGCTACGTACCCTGCAAGGCCTCAAGTTGTAAGCCGAACAATCCATCCATCATTTGAGAAACAGAACCCGCTGCGTCTTCACCGACGTGCCGGGTTCTTTTTTTATCGGCCCTCAACTGCACACACCACCCCGGTCTTCTTTCGCTTGTAGGAACGTCTCAAACGTGTCGCCATCCAAAGAATAAACCTCATGGGTTCCCTGTCATGACCAGGCCATTCACCCATTAAATCAGTCATCAATTAAATAATTTAAAACCTCCTCTAACTACCACATCCCCATGATCGCAAACCTCGATTTAATCGCCCCTATGGCTAAGCCTCGTAAATCCCCTAACCTGATATTGCATTGCGGTGCTCACACAGCCGACCTTCAAGAAGTCCGTTCTGTGCCGACTCCTGCACCCACCGATAGCTGGTGTCCAATTCCACATCATCAGCTCATCACCACCGTCCAGAAAACCCTGTCCAGTTCCCGGCTCAAGATTGGCACGCAGGCGCATTCGCTGTCACACGATGGCATGCGTTATTTTGGTCTCATGGAAGTGACCTCTCATCAGTCCAGCGAAGATTATTGCTGGGTGCTGGGATTGCGTAACAGCCATGATAAAACCTTCCCCGCTGGGATCGTGGCCGGTGCCAGTGTGTTTGTGTGCGACAACCTTTCCTTTTCAGGAGAGATCAAATTCGCCCGCAAACACACCCGCTTCATTGTCCGTGACCTGCCGCAACTGGTGGGACGCTCCATCGGCCAACTCATGGTCAAGTGGCACGACCAGGACAAACGCATCGCCGCCTACAAGGAAGCGGACATCGGTGAAGCAGATGCCCATGACCTCATCATCCGCGCAACGGATGTCGGCGTGTGCTCCAACCGCCTCATCCCCTCAGTGCTCAATGAATGGAGGGAACCCAGATACGAGGCCTTTGCCAGCCGAAATGTTTGGAGCCTGTTCAATGCCTTCACCGAGTCCCTGAAAAGCGGCAACCTCGCAGAGCTGCCCAAACGCACCGAGGCACTCCACGGGCTGTTAGACACTCATGTCGGCCTAGCCGCGTGAGAAGGAAAGGGCCTCGGATTTTCCGGGACCCTTTTCTTTAGCTGTGGGTTCTCTGCCGACGCGTCATTCATTGCGCTCCGATCACAAAACGATGTCTAAGCTTTCCAGCCATAACTCCAGGATCATGGCGTCTTTTGATGTCGTCAGCGGTTATGCGATCAATTCGAGACCAGGTATCCTGAGCACCCACAGAGCTGGAGACATCCAGGCCATTGCCTAGAAGAAAGTCTCCCAAGTCGGTCAACAGATAGCGGTTGTGGTCATCGTCCCATACAAATACCTCCACGACAACTCCGATGGCTCGAAGACAGTCTGAGAGAACGCTGAAGCGCTGTTCGATGGCGATGTTACTCAAGGTATTTCGGTTACGCCCTGAGCCTTCATAGCAGACTCGATGTAATTCCACCGTCGGCCGCTCCGTCCTGGCGCGCAAAGGAAGCAAGAGTTGATCTAGCACCTGATACCGCTCAACGGATGGGTCAAAATGGGGGTCAATTATCACTAGCGAGTTTGCGTGACGGAGCAGTGGCTCCAATAGATGAGAATAGCCAGCAACGGTGCGAGCAGTGTTCCATGATTGACGGGCTACGGAGGCGCCCCACCAAGTTGCTGATGTACAGTTAGCCACATCAGCAATCATATTGTCGCTTTTGAAGGCTTGTTTCGCAGTCCCGCACGCTACAATTCCGCTAACAGGCGTTGCCTTGTGCGACTCAAGAGCCTCCTGAACCCAATCAGCGGGGAAAACTGGAGTTGCAGCCAGCGCAGACCTTACAGAGAACAGACGACGCTTCTTGATCATCTTCTTCATCAATTCCTTGCCTTTGGGATGGATATTCGCGTCACCCAAGGCGGCAGCGCAAAAATCGCCAGATCGAAGGTCATGTATCAATGCGTCTTCAAGAAAAGTGTTCTTCAGTGCTTGGAGATGAGCCGCACAAACCTCGGGCAACGCGAAAGCCGAGCTACAAAAGATTGAGGGTGATAGTGATAATTCAGGAAGCACGGCTCAAAAGATCTCGTTAATGTCTTCATCGAAAAATCCGCCTGGCCAGCTCTTGACCCATTCACCTCGTGAATTGAGCGGCATTTCACGCAGAACGGTTCTTCCCTCAAAGCTTTCCACATAAATTACCTGCACGTCTTCTTTGCTCAGCGCTAGTTCTGGAGCGTTGAGTGAATCTGAAGAGGTTTCCCTCATCCGTTTCATTAGACGCAGCATGAGGTGCTCACTATGTGTCTCAAGGAGCATCAGTCTCTCCCGACCATCATGAAGCGACCTGATGAAAATATCCGCCAGCCGACACTGGACCGCAGGATGCAGGTGCAATTCAGGTTGTTCAACCGCGAGAATGTTTCCGCCCTCGGCCTTCAATCCTGCGAGCACGGGTATGACTTGGGTCACTCCATTCCCAATATCTTGTGGATCAACCTCAGCACCGTTGCGCATATCGTTCATGAGAACTCGATGCATCAAGGGCAGTTGAAGCAGTCGCGGCAAAACAAGAAGCCGAAGGCGTTCAGCAATCCCTTCTTCATCCCCATACTGCGCCATGCTGAGTTCTCGATACAAGTCAGACTCCGCATCAATCTCAAGCCATGACTGGTGTCGGACTGTGTAGCCAAGATCCAAATGGCATGTGTCGGTCATCCACTCCCCAATGGCATTCACTTGCCTCTTGTGGACGGGGTCATTTGTTTCTGTTCCGAGCCAATCCCATGCAGCAAGACCCGTAGCCCAACGATCATTCGAAGGAGTCCGCTGGGCAGTGCTCCTACGGGGGGGATACTCGCGCAACGGTCCAATATAACGGATTTGATTCAGTAGTTGAAGAACAACCTTTCCTGCGCCGAGTGCCAATCTCTCCACAATCTCTTCAATCATTGGGAGTTCAGGAGGTTCCAACTCAGTATCACCCCCTGGAAGCGACCCTACCAACGGCTCGTGCCATGACGGGATTACCGTGGTCTGCTCAAGGACCATCGTTGGAACTGAGTTCTTTCCATCAGACTCAAAGAACGGATCTTCGTCTTCAGCGCCGATCACCCGCCTAACGGATGGATGCGCCTCGTTAAGCCACAGTCTTGGTCGATCCAGTCTTTGCTGGCTGATTCTCAGAATGGGCGTGCCGTCTGCGACAACGTTGTATCGGGCAACTACAGGTTTATGCGTGTCTAAGCTCCATTCCACACCGACTTCCACGCCAATCTCCTTGATCTCGCTGATACTTCTGTGCAGCTCCTCAGTCGCAGCGTTCCTTCCATCAGCCTTCTTTGGCATTGGAAGTCCATCGTCATCCAGAGCAACAGTTACACCGACAGACAAAGTGTTGGCGAGATTGTGTTGATGCACAATCTGACGGAACCCACCTAGGTCAATGGCACTTCCGCCACCCTCAACGACATCCGCATCGGCATTTCCTCGTTCGAGAACCTCACGAAGGTAGAGAAGTGCTTGAAGCAACGTGCTTTTCCCTGCGCTGTTCGCCCCAAAGAAGAGCGTGATGGGCTTCAATGTAATTTCAGTCCTCTGACCGATTCCTTTGAAATTCTGAACTGATATTCGAGTGATTGGCATTGTGCGTAGATTGGCTAGTTCTCGTTGTTGAATCGGCAAACAAACAGGCGGGTTGTCTCGCGTTCATCCATCAGGATGTCGATACCTCCCGTCATTTCGATGATCACTTTTTTGCCCTTTGCTTTACCCGTGGGTGGTGTTTCGGCAGTGATGAGTCGATCATGGTAGTCGCGTTCGCAGCCTCTTGAAAGCTCACGAAGCTTCTCATCGAATCGAACCTTGGACCAGAACTTGTGGGAGCAAAACCACTGTTTGATTTCCTTGAGGTTTGCCCGCCACTCCTCACGTTCCCTTGTGCCACCATGTGGCGAAACGGGACCGACAATTATCCGCAACTCTGAAGGAGCACTGCTTCCTGATGCGGTAAACATGTCAGCCAAAAGCGAGAGAAAATCCCTCAGAGAGTTCTTGTTAGACGCTTTTGCTACAACGTAGCGATCTTGAATTGAAATGACTTTTGGACTGTCTCGAAGCAGTTCATCAAGAACAGGCTTGAGAGCCGTCGTAGATTTGCGGTGAGGCTCCAACAGAAACCGCTTGAGCTTGTTGTCTGCTTTTTCGGTTGAGGTATCCACCAATTGCGTCTTGCCCAGCCATTCATCCAGCTTTCCGATGGGGATCTCAGTGCACATGAGTGGTTCGGGAAACTGGGAGCAATCAAGCAAGCCAGGGCTTCCGTGAAGGCAATGAATGCCAACCCAATGAAGTGATCCAGGGAGACGTAGCGCTGCCATCGGAGTCAACACACCACTCAGGGCATCAGGGGGGATCTTCGCAATCTTTAAGCGGTCCGTCCGCAGATCTTCCTGGAAGGCTTCGACGAAGCGTCTTGCCTTAGGCAACTGGAAAGCGGTGAAGTCAGGAATCTGAGCGGCAATAACTTGGACTGCTTTTCCTGTTCCTAACCATTCCCGAAGGTGGCCCGCGCCGAGAAGCAGCGCTTGGATATGAGGCTCCTTGGAGCTTACCGCATCCGGCTCATATGAGATTGCTCCACTGAAGTCGCCAAGTCTCTTGCTGAACCAGACGATCTCGACAGCCTGATTCACCAACGAGCCAAAATCAGCTCCTTGAATCTGCTTCGCCCCCATGGCTAGGAAGGGGTCGTCTTGCTTGTAACTGAGAACTTTGGTGACGTAGTTTGCAGCTTCTTCTCTGCGGAACTTGTCCCAATAGAACTGATTCGAGTAGCTGCGCAGGCAGGACGAGCATCCAGTTGTGCAGTGCTTTGGGCATTCCAAAACGCGACTTGCCTCGTTGAAGAGTCGCTTAGCCCCAAAGTTTTTGACCTGTCCGACATATCCCGCACCACCAGATACGGAGTCTGACAGAATGATCTCAAGATGGCCGGGACCAGTCCAACGGAATGAAGCCGTTACCTCGCCATCGGGAACTGAGAGAATCTCCACACAGCCCAGACGCAGCGCTTCTACCACGGTTCGCGCTACCTCATCCCTGAAGTCCAAGGGGCTCACCCCATTAGGAAGATCTATGGGGAGCTCAATACTCAAACCTGTGCGGATCTGGAGAACGTCGGTGAAGAAAGTATGCGCCAGATCAAGGGTGGTAGAACGGGCGGCAGAAGTGTCTTGAGCTTCGTTACTTTCGCAGGGCTTGCCAGTCCTTGGATTGTCATGTGCGCCCAGTGTCTGGCTAGCCTTCCGCTTCATCTGAGTAGCCGCACAACGATTACATTTCAGGAATCCATTGCTTCGCCCCTGATTGATCACCACCATCCGCCCTGCACGGGAGTCTTGATAAGCCATAGAGACATGTGTCAGATCTGTGCTTTGGAAGGCACTCTCTGCTGCGTTGCCTATGAGCATTTGCTCCAATGCAGGTGGTGGCTTGATCCGGCGAACTCCAGGCTCAAATCCATCCTTTTCCTTCAAGGAAGTCACAAATGATAATGGCTCGATGTATCGCCGTGGAAAGCCCTCAAGTGCAGTGCCGCAAGCAGGGCAAGCCGTGGGGATCAGTGAGCGATCAGGCTGCTGTTCGATGTGTCGGCACTGCGCGCACACTTTGTAGTGCATGGTCGGCATGAAGGCGCGGGGATTGGCATCAATGCCGCGTGAGATCCAGACCCTTCCATTGGCGACGACCTCTGAGTCAGGGGCGTATTCCACAATACCAACGCGAGCATCTCGATTCAGCTCAATATCATCACCCCCTTGACCTCCAAATGAGCCATCGATCACCTCCAGTTCTATACTGTCCACTGGGAAGGAATACGTCGGGATTGCTCCATGCTTCGAGAGATAGTTGATCATCTGCTGGTTAGCCAGTCTGAGCGCCTGATTCTGATTTCTTGACGCCACTTCTGGCTGCCCTTCATTCATCGCCTGATCTCGTCGGTCCCAGTAGAAGCTGTAGCGATTGCTGAAATTGTCCGCGACACTCGAAAGCAATTCAACGAAAGCTGATTTTAAGCGTTGCCCGTCGAAGACCAAACGTGAGGATTCATCATCACTTAGATCAGCAATGATCTTCTTGTATAAGTCAGAGGCAGCCTGAAGGGCATTGACAGAGGATTCCGAATCTGCCCATGCAGTCAGCTTCGATGAAAAGGCAGCAACTTCGTTCAGTCCAAATGGTGTAGGGTGGTCCGTGGACAGCCTGCCATCTTTCATCCCGATCCTTGCCAAACCGAACAACTGCCCAATTTGAAGGCCGTGCTGATCAAGACCATTATGTTGAAGATAGTCAGAGAGAAGCAGTGAAAACTGATGCCTCATCAAAAGGCGTTCATTCGCCAGATGAACAAAGGGTGTTCTTGGGGGCTTGCGGAGGAAAGTCTGGGCCTCGTCAAAAGTGGTCTGATCGTAACGGCGATTTCGTGCATACGTCAGGCTAACAGGTGCCCCTTGTCCACGTCTGCCAGCTCGACCGGCACGTTGTTGGTAGTTGGCCACGCCAGGAGGAACGTTTCGCAGCATTACAGCGGAGAGATCCCCGAGGTCGATACCCATCTCCATGGTTGTGGAGCATGAGAGAAGGTTCAGTTCTCCTTTTTTGAAGCCGCTTTCGATCTTTTCCTTCAAATCAGCGCCAAGAGCTGCCGTGTGCTCTCGCGCCAGTAGTGTCGGGATGGGCTTCTTGGAACGATACAATTGCTGATAGTGATTGCGTCCGGTTTCCTCGTTCCACTCTGCCACTGGAATCTGTTCCATGACGCCAGAACATTTCCATCGTAGGCACTGGTTTGCCAGGTGCCATCGACTCCGGGTTCCACATTTAGTGCACCGATAGACTGGAGCATCATCCTCTCCCAGCTTCAGGCGCAATATTCCAGGCCGAAGAACCAAGGATGTGGCATCGCCATCTGTCGGATGCTCCATCCCACTGCTGTCAGTGTCTTCGGTAAAGACCTTCCAGAGGTTCGACAACAAGGCACTCCAATCCGCTATGCCGAGGCGGTCGCGCAGCACATGAACGAATCGGTTTGAGAAGGGTTGCCCGTTGGGTCGAATCTGTGGCAGAAGATTGAAACGATGCTCCTCAGATTGCAGACGATATACCCTGTCAAGTTGGGCGTAATGACCCCAATAGAAATCATTCACAGCACTGATACCCGAAGGCATCTTGATGGCACGATTGGATCTCATCACATCCAGGATAAACCGGACAATCTCAGCTCCATTGCCGTGAATGATTCCAGCTTTCTCAGCGATTTCAGCCAAGTTCAGCGTGTATCTCACTTCCACGATGCCAAGGTCCTCCAGAGAGGAACGTGCTCCTCCTGGGGTGCAGAACTCGCCCAACAGTAGTGCTTTAAAATGTTTCCCTGCATCTTCTGGCTTCAGGGGACGACCGTTCTCATCCGTAAAGCCTTTTCTGAGCAACCCATCGTCCCCCAGTGAGGTGGCAATATCCATCAGACTGGCTGTTCCATCTTGCTTCTGTAAATCGCGCACCACCCGCCAACGCATTAGGATTTCCTCATGGCTCCGCTGAAGGCTAGGTGCGAAAAACGCAGCATCCTGACGATTGTCACTAAACACTAGCAAGGCTCTCCCTTCGCCAGGATAACGCTCTCCTCCCTGCTTCTTGGGGATAGCTTCATACAGCGTGTCACAGATGGTTGCAGAAAGGGCCTGATCCCCAGGGTGGAAGGGAGTGATGATCTCTGTTCGCTCCACACTCCCACATGAATGACAGTGGGTGACACGAGCTGTTCCGCTCAGTTTGTCGTCATCATCTTCCTTTGCCATCTGTGCCCGCCAAGTCTTGATCCATTCGGATTCGTCTTCTCCTTCTGGAAGGAAGTCGCAGCACTTTCCCAATTCGGGATGAATGAAGCATTCATGCTCGTTGTGAGAATCAAGTAGCGGGTCGGTATCGCTGTCAGGTTCATCATCTGCTAGAACCACTGAATCCTTGGGGCGAAGCCAGAAGACGCTGCGCTTCAGCCCCTTGCCTCGCTCAGGCTGGATCATCTGCCTGCCTGTGCTTTCCCAACCCTCGAAGTAGAGTTCGCCACACTTGCGGCAGGTCAGCAGGCGAAACCTAGGAGTCTGTGTATCGGCGTCACGAAACTCGCTGGTTAGCCGAAGGTTGATGGCATGCTCTTTGGAAACTGTGGCAGGTGCCAGTTGGATAGTGGCATCTTCCACACCCTTGGTAAAAATGTGATACCGAGCCGGAAGTAAGGGGTAGCCTTCAGGTGTCTCACGAGCATAGGCACCTATTGTGACCATGGCTCGCAGGGCATCCTGGCGATCATGATTGCTGCCTGTGGCACCGAAAATACGATCCGCGACCTCAGAAACCAGAATGCTGCCCTCGGTGGCGAGAATCTCTGCGAGTCTTTGAATTCCCGGATCTGCACCCAGAGCTTTAGAAAGGGCTTGAGGCAGACTTTCCTGGGTGTCGTCCACCAAAAGGTCGATCTCCTCACTGATCACCGCCTCATTCCAAGCGGTGATGGCCTCGGCTGTAGCCTTGATCTCTCTGACCCGTGACAGCAGATCCTTTAGCTTGCGCCATTGCGGCATCGAGAATTCAGAAGCGTGTGGTGCTGTGCTCAGCAAACGATGGCGCTGACGAGCTGCCTTGATTGGCCCTTCAAAGGGTGCGTTAAACAGGCGCGAAGCAAAGGCCGCCACCTTTTTCTCCTCACCCGCTTCAGATGAGAGGCTCGCACTGGTTCCCACACAACGAACATCTTTGTCCTTGGCATAGCGATTGACCAGCTTGCGCAGAAGCATTGCCACCTCAGTGGCCTGAGTTCCTGCGTAGCTATGCAGTTCATCGAGGACGAGAAACTTCAAATCAACACCGTGAAACAGAGGGCGATTATGAGGAAGCAGCAATAGATGCTCCAACATCGCGTAGTTGGTCACCAGAACGTTCGGAGGTGTCTCCAACATTTCCTGGCGTGACAGTAACCAGTTTTGAGGGATGCCCTTTGGGAAGAGTTGTTTAATGAAGTCGCTAGCAAGCAATTGTTCCTCGATCTTCTTACGCGACATGTCGGCCCGTGTTTGTCCAGTGTAGCGTCCAACACTGAGACCATAGTGAGCCAGCTTGTCAGCGAGGATCGGAGCCAGTCGCTGGTAGAGTTGATCGTTTGCCAATGCGTTTAGCGGGTAAACAATAATCGCACGAATGCCCGGTTTACCAGACAGGTTCGCTTTGAGCAGGCAGTCAATGAGGGGGAAAAGAAAGCACTCTGTCTTTCCGGAGCCCGTTCCTGTCGCCACAACGATGTTCTTTTTCTCGGTAACCACCTGCCGAATGGACTTCTCCTGATGCTCATGTAATGGGCGCTCGAAGACCGGTGATCCTAGATGAGCGAAGCCCTCGTGAAGCATACCCTTCTCAACAAGCTGCTTCAGCGAGAGGCCCTTGGGGAAGTCGGGGATGGCTTCCAGAAATGGGCCTTTGATGACTGTCTCAGGCTTGTTGATAAGTTTCTCTGCTTGAGCACGCAGGCTAGGGAAGCGGCGACTGATGGGCAATGCCGTAAGCAAGTAGCGGTGAATACGCTGTTGCAGCTCATCCTGGAGAGCAATGGGATCAATTTCGCGGCTCATGATACTGGTGGAATTGAAAGGGTGAAGAGAAGGAAATAGAAGGAAAATAACTCAGGAGCGGTCCCCAGAATGAGAGCCACCTGCGCTTGCACTTTTTCTTCGAGTTCTGAAGCCTGCAGGTGTGTGGCAATGAGGCTTTGCAGATGCGCTGAGGCTTGTGAAGTCGTGATGACACCGGCGTTCTTCGCTCGGAAAACCAAGGCAACAAAGCAACAAGCCCCCATCAGATTGCACAGAAGCTCTCTTCGGTGCAGATCATGAGCCATAAGATCGGATTGGGTCAGAGGGCGTAGAAGCACTTCCGCAGGTGCCCCAGATAGGCGTGAGCCCAGAATGGTGCGAATTGACGTCAGCACTTTGTCTTTTGAAGCCCAAAGGTGTGAAATAGGACCGCTCAACCAGTGGCCAAATTCCTGTTCAGACACGCTGAGTAAAACGTCAGCCCTCCGCTTCGCCTTGGAAAGGCATGAAATGAAGTGCGTGACCGACATCATTTCAGCGTCACCGCCGTCATTGTTGAGTGCACGACCAACACATTTATCGGCAATTTTGTTCGACCATTCATTGTAGCGGAAGTCCCCCAGCTTCACCGGGTGATTAGCCATCAATTGCGGCCATTTGGTGAAATGCGATAGAAAGACCGAATCAACCCTCCTGTCCGCACACGCTTGGCTGACGTAACCTAAAGCATCAGATGCACCACGGCCCTCATAAAGACTTGCCTCATGGAAGGCTTTCGCCACGCAGCCAGAATCCGCAATCGTTCCAAGATCACATCCTTTCAGAGGGTTTGATGCCATCTTGAGGCTATTGGTTAGCAGCAGGCAGGGCATGATCACAGGTTGGACTTCATCTGCATGTTTTTGAATCTCTTGAACAGCATGTGCCCACCACAGGTTTTTTTCGGCTTCACCTTGGATCAGGCAGATGGAGGAAAGGCGATTATAGAGAGATTTAAAGCGATGCCCGTTCTGGTGCCAGACAGGTGTCGGATATTTACAGGCGAGCAACCATTGGACTCCATCTAGCCATCTTCCGAGTTGCTCGCTTCTGAGCTGCCAGGCCCCTGAGTTGGCAGCAAGTGGCTCCATGGGCTTGCCCCAAAAGAGGTCAGCCAGAACAGATGGTGATTCACTGGATACGGGTGTCCCGCCAATGAAGACAAGACGTGTCACCGCGAGACGACCATGGGACTCTCGACTCATGACGGGCTGCCAGACGTTGCTGTCGCTCAGCAGACATTCCAGCTCAGTGACCCATACAGAACCGCGCATTTCTTCCCGGTCAAATGACACACGAACTTGTGCCAGGTTGTCGGGTTTTCGTCGGACTGAGCATGAGAAGCTTTTGCCCAGCGAGACTTCCACATTGGATTCGACTTCGATTGGGATTGGCAAAGAGACGACGCCTTCTGCTTCCTCGCCGGCAACCAGGCTGGCAAAGTCATATAGCTTCATCCGCAGACCAGCTAAACCGCTGACGGAGACCTTGCGTATAAGCCACACAACCTGCGTTCTGTCACTTGGCTCTAAACGGCATTCCCTGGCAGTCTGAGGTGTCCTCCAGTTGAGAACTGTCCATGTTCTATCGCCGGGAATATCAATCATCGCCTCGGCTTTCAAAACACCTGTCCGACCATGCTCAGCAGCGATGGTGCTCAGGAATCTCGATACCAGAGGTTTATCTGAGGAGATTTCACCGAGGGAGACACCGTTGCAGGTGAGGCGAACAGGCAGCAGACCTCCTGTGCGAAACTGAACCACACGATTGTCTTTAGATAGCACTTCCACCTCAGAGCCCTCTTCAAGCTCAGTCGGCGCACCATCCGCACTCACTACCGTGATTCGCACTCGATTGGCGGGCACTTCCCATCTCTCTGAATCCAGTCGTCCAAGCCCGGTGAAAGCGAGTTCGGCTTTTCCGCCTCTCGTTCTAGGGCGGATCAGTGCTTGCTCATGTATCCTGAATCCTTTGATGGGACCGAGATTGGAAGGCAGGTTCTCACAGTAAAAGTCACCGTAGATGGAGATTCTTTGCAGTCCCTTCCAGTGGAAAAACTCCTGGGTCATTCTGCTGCCATCGCACTCTAGGCAAACGGTGATGGCATGGACTGCTGGTGGCAGCTTGGCTAGCCACTGTGTTAGCAACTCTCCTGCACTCGCAAGTCGAAAGCCCTCGCGCAATGAGCCGGAGGGACACACGACTGACTCATTGAATCCAGCATCCAATCGTGTTGAGAAGTGCAAGGTCGCCGGAGTCTCACACTTTGCGGGGATGGCGCAGGTCAGTTCAGGACCTCTACCATAGTTGACCCTCACATCCGTCCCCTCCACGGATCGAACTGCCCTGAAGACGTGATCATCTACTTGGCTCAGATATAGACCTGGGCGCACTTTGGCTTTGAAAGTCCAGATGTGGCCTTCGTGCTCGACGATCACGGGTTCGCTACCTGGTGTCGTTTCAATACGAATAAAACGCGAATCACCAGCCTGTTCCTCGGCGTGATCACTTTTCACCTCGGATGCCTCATCGAGCACGATCAGATAGATCTGACCAGGCGTCAGCTCAATGGAGTGATTGATCGCCCCTCCCAACTTTCGCTCTTTCCCCGTAAGGGCATCAAAAATTCGGAAGCCACGATCTGCAGGGATACCAGCTTGAAGATGATAAGTGATGTTCTCCCGCTCGTCCTTCAGGTGCGCAAGTATCACATCAAACTCAGTCCCTTCGATCCCAAGATCCTCCAAGGGAATCGGGGGACGCTCAGATGAAGCTCGATACTGCTGTCCGGCCACAAGCCAGCGAGTATTGGAGTCTGCCACGCTCGAAGTCTGTCCGGGTAGGACGAGCTGCAATTGTCCTTCAGTCTCATCAAACTGAATGTAGGGACTTCGCAGAAAGACACCCCGTCCCTTTTGTTCTTGAAGCAGTGGCTTGATATGAGCCGGGAACAAAGAGTCATCTCTCGTCAAAAGCCAGCGGACCAAACGCCTCACCAAGAAGGAGCCGACTGGTGATTGCAGCGTCTTTCGCAGCCTTTGCTGGGCGGGATGGACTTTCTCCGCGAGATACATGGCGAACGTCCTCGCCCTGTCTGCGTCATCAGGGTCGGGCAATGGCTTCGTCTTCTGTGCGCTTTCTAAAGCCCCACGTAATGGCTCGATGTAGTGAGGAAGAATTGCTCCATGAAACAAGTAGCAGCCGCCCTTCCAATGTAGATCATGATCAGGTGAAATGGTGCCCGTTTGAAGTCCAAGTCTTTCAAGACTGGACAGGAACTCATGCGCCAAGGTCTCCCGATCCTGGGGTGGCGGAAAAAATCCAAAGGCAGACTGCCACGCACCGTAAAGAGCGCTCGAACCAACCTCGTCGTCCTGCAATCCAATTGGGGCAGCAACAGCGAGCCCGTAACAGGTGAGGGCCGGGTATCGGTTCAGGTAGTGGCTGACACTCAGAAAACTCGGGCGATTCCGCAAGAACTGCAAAACATCCTGCTGAGCACTCTCATCCACGTCGAGAAAGCCCAGCAAGGCATCTTCGGGCGAAGTCTGGATGGACTTCGCGATCTTGATGGCAAGCGCCTGTTCGAGTTGGTCGGGAGAGGCAGACATGACTCATCAGGTGGTTGCGGCTTTACGGATGAGGGTGTGGAGGAGATAGCGATGGCAGCGCTTCTCATTGGCGCAGTAGCAGCCGATGGCGATAGGTGTTTGGGCAGCCAGTTTGGCGAGGAGGAGAAGGGTCTGGCGGCTCTCGGTATTGCCGAGCATCTCACGTTCGTATCGGGCCTTGAAAATGGGCCAGAGGGTTTCCCAGTCAGCACCCTTCTTCTCCTGTTGTTTCATGTCGTCCAGCAGCGTTCGGCTGGGTGCCAGGGTGGGAAGCCAGACATCGAAGTAGTTCTCCTTGGCGTAGTTCTTCTTCAACACACCGCGAGGCAGGAACCGGACGGTGCCAATTCGCAGACCTTCACCGCACTTGCGATCAGTACCTGCTTGGTAGGTTTTGAGACGGAGGGGCATGATCAGTGGAAAAAATGCGTCACTATTCTGCCTTCGTGGGCTTGGGTTGTGCCCTCAGAAGAGTGCTTATCTTATCGAGTGGCGAAGCGTCAGCAGACTGCCCCTGAAGCAGCCGCAACGGATCGTTGCCGAGAATGGATATGGTAACCAAGGCTAGCTTGTTGAGAGCATTGCCAGCATCGGAATCATCCACCTCTCGGAGGTGCTCCATGTGATCGCGATAGCCAGCAAACGCCATGGAGGTGGCCTCTTTGAACGCATAATCCTCTTTCAGGCGGAGAACATTTCCATACTGAATAGCACTGAACCATCCCAACCAGATCAACGGTGAAGCGAGAGGAATCCTGAAAAGCAGATAGCTCCAGATTTCAGAGGGCGTGGATGTTGGTAGGCCCAATTTGATGCTCCAGGCGAATACGATCAGAGTGATAACACTCCCCAGGAACACGGCGGCCCATCCCGTCTGCGACCATCCAAAGCGGGTCCGCTGTTGATTAAATGCGGATGCCAAGCCTGCGCTTGTTCCACGAGGTAACAGTTCGTCCAGCAGCTTCTGCTGCTGATCAGCCTTGTTGGCAATGTCCTGAGCGTGCTTGGCCTGCTCTTGAAGCTGAGATTGAAGCGTCTCGTTCTGTTTGATCAATCCATCCAGACGGTTCTTTAGGGCTTCGATCTCCGTATGGCCCTCCTCAATCTCTTCCAGATGCGTCGATGCGCTGGCTGATTGCTCAGCGAGTTTGGCAACGGCCGTTTCAATCTCTGTCGCAGCGGTTTCAACCGCAGAGGCACGTTCATCAACCAATGCGGCTGTGGCCTCCGACTTTTCCAGCAATGCCATCTTCTTCCCCAACTCTCCCTGCGCTGTATGCATCAATGAAATGTGCTGGCTCAGTTCACCTCCCAGCTCACCAATGCTTTTGTGTGACTCCGCTTTATCGGAAAATGTGCAGGCTGCAGTAATGGGCGCAATGCACTGTAAAAGTTGCGTGAAAAAAGCTGGGAAATGGGCAGCGGGGTTTCCTTTCAGATTTTGAGCGTGCTGAGAAAGGCCTGTGAGAGAGGATGCCAGTTGAAGTCTGACAATCGGGTAGATGGGGCGGAAGCCGTGAGGTGCACGGTTGCTTGAGGCCCATTTAAGGATGGTCTGAACAGCCTCATCACACTGTTCAACACTGCACCCTGGCGCAACGCTTTCGACGATGCTCGAATTGGCCTGAAGGATGGGCAGGCTTGCGGCCCACGCTTCCGTGATTGTTTCAATTGCTGGATTCAGCTCAGGCATATGAGGAGTAAGTTTTAGGGGTGTGGAAAATCAGCGTTACATCAAAGGAGCCCGCTGAAGGCGCGTTGTTGAAGGGACGAAAAGAGTGCTGAGCTTTGGAGTTCTGCCTTCCTCGCGATGGCATGCGCATCTTTTGCCTTCCTGAAAATGGCAGTGAACTGTTTGCGAAGATTCTCGGGGGGGAGCATCACAGGCGTTTCCTTGATCTGTTTGATGTTCAATGTTGGCTGAGCCACCACCCGAATCTCATTCTGAAAATAGTTCTGAAGATGTGGCATCCGCAAAAGCCCAAGGATGTATTCGGCTTGAATATCTGCGCGAAGATTAATGCGGGCGACTGCTCTAGCGATGTTTGCGCCTGCCAGTTTCGGCCCGGCGATCATGGTGCTACCCACGGCTCCAACACAACCGATGAGGACTTCACCACCATGGAGACGCGAGCGATCGTATTGCTTGTCGATCTCCTGGCTGATCTGTTTGAGACGCTGGGGTTCCTGCACTTCAGCATCAACATCACCCGCTCTTATGAGGGGTATGCCTCCTGGAACGTGTTCGCCCGGTTGAACGACTCCATAGTTGATCACATCATCATCAGGGATTAGGTCGGCAAGTCTCTTAACCTTCCACGAATGTGGATTGCTTCCGGGATCACCAAACATGTCGAGGAAGACGGAGCGCAGGAAGTCGTCGGTGAGCCGGAGAGCTTGCTGGCGCTTTCGGCGGATCGCGTCGGCTTTGTCCAGAATGGCGGCGATGCGCTTTTGTTCGTCAAGATTGGGCTTCCCATTTTGGAAAGGCATTGGAACGGACAAGGTTTTTAGATTTCCACGCGAAATCCTTTGTCTGGTCGTGCCGGTTACATGCTGATGGATTTGAGTCGAAAACACCGGCGCATTCAAGGCATGCATCAAGTAACGCGGTGCTATTTTGTGAGGGTTGGGTCGCATTATGCAGACGTCGACCACTGTAACCGCAGGCGTTAGGCCGCCGGGATATTCACAACATCTTCCGATAGGATCTGGCATTCGTGCAAGCAGCACATCGCCTTTCTTGAGGAAAGTGCACTTCAACTCGACCGCCGTTTCCTTTGTCATGAATCGCGAAGACTTGTCGACCC
The DNA here is from genome assembly GCF_014203045.1 of Prosthecobacter dejongeii. Lineage (NCBI taxonomy): Bacteria > Pseudomonadati > Verrucomicrobiota > Verrucomicrobiia > Verrucomicrobiales > Verrucomicrobiaceae > Prosthecobacter > Prosthecobacter dejongeii. The sequence continues at coordinate 108,980 of NZ_JACHIF010000010.1, read as the reverse complement.
AGTAACCCACACCAATGTCAGCCAGTTGTGTGAGGCGCACAGCTCCGCTCGGATCTTGGTCCTTTGTTTCAACCCAATCCCCGTCGTTGAAGACTTCCGCATCTTCGAGAAGCTTTTCCAATTTTATCATCTCTGTCATTTCAACAGCCCCTCCAGTTCATTGATGTCTGCAAGAATACTCAGCTCCAGCTCCCGCAGATCGCTGAGGATGGCCTTGGGGTGATCATACACAGCTTCTACGTGACTAGTCTCTTTGTAGCGGTTGAGTGAGAGGTCGTAGTTATTGCCTTGGATCTCACAGACTGGGACGAAGAAGTGACGTGCGGTGCGATCAGAGGGCTTCTTCGGATCACGGGATTTCCATTGCGCTACGAGATCGGGAAGGTCGTTCTTGTCAGGCTGCGGGGTGCGTTTGTCATCAAGGCTAAAACCATCCGCCTGCACGTCATAAAACCACACATTGTCCGTGCGGCCTCCCTTGGTGAAGAAGAGAATGGCGGTGGAGACGCCAGCGTAAGGCTTGAACACCCCAGAGGGGAGTGAGACAACCGCCTCCAACTGATTCTCATCCACGATCATCTGGCGAACCCCGAGATGAGCCCCACTGGAGCCAAAAAGCACTCCATCCGGCACAATCACAGCGGAGCGACCTCCTTGGTTCAACATCCGCAGGATGAGCACCAAAAACAGCAATTCGCTTTTCTTGGTCTTGACCCGGCTGCGGAGATTGGGGTCCATGTTGTCGGCATCAATGGTGCCTTTGAAGGGTGGATTGGCGGGCATGACATCGAAGCCATTCGACGCCTGTTTTGGGAAGCGCTCGGCAAAGCTGGTGTTGAGGGTGTCCTGATACTGGATGCTGGGGGACTCGATGCCGTGAAGCAGCAGGTTCATGGCGGCGATACGCAGCATGGTCTGGTCGAAGTCGAATCCATAAAGCATGTCGTTTTGTATGTGGTCCCGGTAGGGCTCCAAGAGATCGCCGGGATAATGCTTCTCAATGTGCCCATCATCGTCACGCTCCTCCTCCACCAATTCGGGGCTGGAATACTTCTGCTTCAGGTAGTCCATGATACCGACCAGGAAGCCAGCGGTGCCACAAGTGGGATCACAGCAGCGTTCGGTGGGTTTGGGATCGAGCATCTCGATCATGGCACGAATGATGTGACGCGGTGTGCGGAACTGACCCGCAATGCCTGCCGTGCTCAGCTTTGAGAGCAGGTATTCATAGAGGTCACCTTTGGTATCGCCCTGAGTGAGAGGCAGATCCTCAATGGCATTCACAGCGCGAACCAGGAGGTTGCCATTGGGGATCAAGCAGTTGGCATCCTTCAAGAATCGGCCGAGAGCTGACCGGTTCACGATCTCTGTCCGCATGAAGAGGAAGAACTCATCACGCACGATCTTGAGCATTTCATCGCCACCCCGGTTGCGGAAGTGGGACCAGCGTAGGTGCTGTTTATCAGCCGGAAAGGTACCTTCAAAGGGACGGTTAAGCTTTGCCGCACGGCTCTCATTGCGAGACTCCGTGAGATCAAGCAGCCTGGCAAACATGAGGTAGCTGATCTGTTCGATAACTGTGATCGGATTGGTGACGCCACCGGAGTGAAACTCCAGCCAGAGGGCGTCGATTTTGGATTTGAGGCGGTTGGTGACCATGAGGGAATTCGTTATTCTTGAGTTATGATTCTTGATCCGTGGGTGTGGAAATCGGGATGGTACCGTAATAGTCCCAAGCAATGTGCAAAGGCAGGGCCTCACGAGGTGTGGTGTCCTGCAACGGCAAGATTCCCGGGTAGTCTTTGGTGATCTCTGTTGCCAAATGAGCCTCACCAAACCGCTTTCCATCTTCCGCAAGGGAGAGCAGAGCCTCGGCATCGTCGATCCGCTGCAACTGTAGCATTCCAGTCGCATTTCGCAGCTTTTCTGATCGCAGTGCTGCTAGGTCATCCTCGGAAATGGAAGCAACACGAACGATCACTTTGTCGCCAATGCCATACTTCTTCTGCCACTCTTTGGCGCGGGTGGCGACCTTCTCATTAAGCACCAGCAAGTAGCCGACAGCTTCATCTCCCACATCCTCAAAATCTCGGATAGCCATCACGAGCCGAAGAAAGTCGAGTTCGAGTTTGGGTGCATTCGCACCTCGCAGATCAAGACACGACTTAGCCATCCCCAGCACATGCAAGGAGCGAGCGGGCGCATCAGGCAGGCTAGCACCTGCCGATACTGCGATTGAACGCATCATGTCGGTCGCATTTCTATGCAGGTAATCCGACCAGCGATCTGTGCTGAAGTATTTCCCACAGTGCTTGATAAAGTGGATAGGGATCCGAGTGCCATCCATCACGAGACTAGCCGTGCGTGCGTATGCTGAGCCGACCTTTTCGATCCATTCGACCGCCACGTGCTCGCGCTGCTCAGCAGCCATAACACCGTTAAAGTGATTGGCCGCCTCGACTCCGATGAACAGGACATGGTCAGGCCTCAGGACCTGCACGACTACAAGAAACGCCCGCCAGCCTTTCCAGTAATCTTCCCACGTTGGACGCTCCGGGGCACCATCACGGAACCACATGGGACGCTGCACGATGTTGAAAAAAGCAACGTGACTCCAGAACGCCTCACGGTCCTTTGGGCTAAAGAGGAGCTGATGCATTGTGCTCAGTGTGCGGGTGCTCCACTCGTTGTGAACCAAGCTTTCAGATACAACCGCACGCGTGTAGCTTTTGTCCTGCATGAGTTCCTCGATCTTACGCGGAACCTCGTCTGCTTTCTGCTCATTGGAGTAGTGCGATTCAGCGACGATAAGCACCTTGCGACCAGCAGGGAGTTTGCTATATGCGCTCCCCACCCAGGGAACCCACGTCAAAGCGGCATTGGCTGCCAGGTCATCGTCAAAGCAGCTTGATGTATATGGATCGGTGTAATTCATCGGAAATTTAGGCGGTAACTTGGTTGATGTCATTGAGCAGCGACAGGAGGTCATCGACCTGTTGGGAATTGGTAAACACACCATCGACGCCGCTGCCGTGAATGGTGGTGAAGGGGGCTTCCCAGAGCTTCTCCAGTTCAATCGCGCCGTAGCGGGAGATGTAGGACTTCAGGAGTTCCAGGAAGCGAATTTGATTGGCGTTCAGTGCTGGATATTTCTGGACGAAGACGCGGAACTTCTCGTCCACCTTATCAGCTTCCAAGCCAATGATCTGCCGTATGGCGAGGTCAATGCGCTGGGCTTTGTTGGGATAATGGATGAGAAGCTCGTCCAGGTGAAGGTCCGGGTCCTGAAGCAGGACATCGGTGGTGAGTTCTTCGAGATCACCAGCAGCCACAGGCAGCCCCGCACGAATCTTCTTCAAAGCGGTGCTATCCTCCATGAGGGCACGAAGCACCCCTTCCACACGACTGCGATAATGAGCAAGGTCGAGACCTTCCAGCTTGGGCTTGTGCTGATTGACCTGAAACTCGGTGGCATCTTCACGCAGATTCAGAATCAGAGGTCCAATGGGAGTTACCGTGCCCTTCTTTTTGAAGCGCATGATACCGCGAAGTTCAGTGCGCAGAACTTCCAGGTCGGAAACAGTGGCGGTCTCGTAGTATGCCGTGGACTTGGCTTTTTGAATGGTCGGTAGCTTCTCCGCCACCTGAGTCAAATTGATGGGGAGATCGGAAACCTGATTGATGATGGTGTCTCGAATGTCTGCGGCGGCGGCTGACTTGGTGAGCTTGGAGTCCTGGAGATGAGTGACCAACAGATCAAACTGATGAGCCGCCTCACTGCCACGCACATCCCGCCATTGCATCAGAGGTGCGATGTCCTTTTTGAGCACTGCTACGGTGGCCGTCTGGAATCCTGGCAGGACGCCATCTTTCTGGACACCCTTCACTTCTTTCCACTTCTCCCGGACGGACAGGCAGTCTGCAGGAAGGGACGCTACATCCGCAGCCAGTAGCTTGGTGGCAAGTTTAAGAGCATCTAAATCCTGGGTGCTGATGGCTGTCTCGCCAAGTTTGATACGGGCCTCGAACAGAATCTCCGGCAGGCTTTTGCCTTTGGCTGGCTCCTCCTCCTTCACCAGTTCGTCAAAGTATTCAAAGTTGCCCCAGTGGTCGAAGACCTGGAAGAACTGCTTGTCCTTGCCGGGGCCAAAGAGATCGAAGCAAAGGCGTGTGCCACGACCGATCATCTGCCAGAATTTGGAATACGACTTCACCGGCTTGGCAAAGACGAGGTTCACAATTTCGGGGATGTCGATGCCAGTGTCGAGCATATCCACGGACACGGCGATGGTGATGTTCTTGGTGCCATCGTTGCTTTTGAGATCATCAATGAGCTGCTCAGCACGTGGCTCGTAGTTGTCGATCCTGACACAGAAGTCTCCACCGAACTGTGGATACATCTCATCAAACAGGGAGACGAGCAGCTTGGCGTGGGTGTGGTTGCGGGCGAAGATGATGGTTTTGCCAAGACGAGTCCCATCTGCGTTCCTGATGCCGTTTTCCATCAAGTTACGAATGATCTGCTTGTCGGTGTCCTTGTTGAACACCGCACGGCTGACCTGTTCACGGCTGAAATCAATAGATTCAGGATCATCCACCTGATCATCCAGCTCTTCCTGCTGTTCTTTGGTCAGGTCTTTGTATTTGATGCCATCGCGCAGGAACTTGGTGGTGTGCTTGATGACCTTGAACGGGCACAGGTACGGCGGATCATGTGTCACCGCCTCCTCGTAGGTGTAGTTGAACGTGGGGTCGCTCGTCTCGCAATCAAACAGGCGGTAGGTGTTGCGGAACACGAACTTCACTGGCGTGGCGGTGAGGCCAACCTGGTAGGCATCGAAGTAGCGGAACAGGTCCCTGTAGCGATTGTAAATGCTTCGGTGGGACTCGTCCGCGATGATCAAATCGAAGAAGCCCACATCAAAATTCTGGAAGGACTTCATCATCGCCGGATAGGTGGCTAGGTAGATGCGCTTGTTTCGATCCTGCGCCGTGCGGCTATTGACGATAACCGTAGGCTCAGAGGGCAGATGGTCGCTAAAAGCATTCAGAGCCTGTTTGCGCAGCTCTCTGCGGTCACAGAGGAAGAGGATGCGCTTGGCCCAGCGCGCACGAATCATCAGCTCGCACAGACCGATAGCCACACGAGTTTTGCCTGTGCCTGTCGCTTGAATGATAAGGCCTTTGCGCCGCCGCCGATCAAAGGTCTCAGCCACACGCTTGTTACCTTCGATTTGGTAGAGGCGGTCAATGATGGCTTCTTTTGGATTCAGCGAAGCCAACTGCGATACACGTTCCTTCGTCTGAAAGAGGCAGTATTGAAGGCTGTCAGGGGAATAGAAGCCGAACAGAGGGCGTGGAGGTTCGCCTTTGGCATCGTCCCAGATGAATATCTCGTAACCGTTCGAGTAAAAGATGACTGGGCGCTGCCCATACATTTTCTCCAGACCATCCGCATAGTATTTGGCCTGCATCTTCCCTCTTTCAGCATCCACAGCGGTCTTCTTGGTTTCGAGGACGCTCAGGGGTTTGCCATTTTCATCCCAGAACACATAATCGGCGTATCCGATGCCAGAAGCCGTTGGCTGATGCAGCACTTCAACTTCCTGTCCTACCTGACTCGTGCTCTTGCCTCGTGGACCCACATTCCAACCAGCAGCCGTGAGCTGTTCATCAATGAGTTTGAACCGTGTTGCCTCTTCACTGAATTCGAGAACGCTGGCAGCCTGCTGTGCTTGCTTGAGGATGAGCTTAATTTCATCCTCGGACTTCTGTGCTGCTTCTGCCTGACTGCGCGCTGTCTCCAAGTCTGCCAGTAGCTTTGCCATCAGGGCTTCCTGCTCTGCTAACTTCTGTAGAGCTGCCCGGTTCTCTTTTTTCAGTGAGACTGCTGCATCAACCGTATCCGGAGTGATGGTTTTCCAGGGGGAAACCAGATCGAGACGGCCGCTATCCAGTGAGAGGTGAAGCCATTTCCCTAGATCATGAGCCTCGCGAACCAGCTCGATGATCTTTCCTGGAGGCAACGGGTGCAGGGTTCCATGGGCGGCATGGTTGCCCTTGATCCTCAGGAGGTGAAGTTTGTCCTGAACAACCGCTGGTGTGATGGCCTTGAAGGAAGAGTCATTGAGCAGGTCATTCAGATTGCTCTGATAACCCATCTGCAACTGATGATGAGCAAACACTGCTTTCACCAGTGACTCAGCAAAAGTGCGGAGCTTCACCAGAGCACTGGTGAGATCTGTGAAGGCGTATTGCTCTGCAAACCCGCCCAGATCGGCGAGTTCACGACGCTTAGCCCGGAGGAACTCGAAATTAATGGAGGTCATGACACAAGGCAGCGATCCCGCTTTTGCAGGGGATGGTTGAATTGGTGCGGTAGTTACCGCTGCTGGAGACGAGGTGTCCATGACTTGGTATATACATTCGCTCGTTGCGTGCCAAGTGGTGTGAGACCACCTGAAGGCCTTGTAAATCAATGGATTGAGGTTGTTTAACGCTTTTCATGGGCGGTGAGAAAATCAATTTCCGTTGATGTTTGCATCTACTTTTGTTTACCTTCTCGGGCCTTTAGGTGCTGGTTCACTGCCTGAGGAGTAAGGCCGAGGAGTCTCGCTGCTCTGGCTTGAACATGATCCGATTTCTCCAGAGCACGCTCAATCAGGCGGTTCTTGGCATCATCAAGAAATGACGTGAGACTGAAACCTTCTTCGGGTTCAGGTAGATTCAAAGCCTGCGATCCGACCAAATATTCGTCGAAGCGTAGATCATCAGCCCCGACGACCTTTCCTGCGCAGAGCATGGCAGACTGGGTAATGACTTTGCGAAGCTCACGCACATTTCCTGGCCACGAATACTGGGAGAGTCTGGCGAGAGCATCCGTCGTGAGGCGTCGTTGCTTTTGATGTCGAGCATTCCAACTATCCAGGATGTGCAGAGCTAGTTGCGGGATGTCGATACGGCGCTGACGTAGAGCAGGGATATTGACACTGGTGCCAAAGCGCTGGTAGAGGTCCTCCCGGAAACTGCCATCGCAGACCATGGCTTTGAGATCCCGATTTGTGGCGGCGATCACCTTCACATCAATCTTCACGGGCCTGTTTGTCCCCACGGGCTCAATCTCGCCTTCCTCAAGCACCCTAAGCAGCTTTGCTTGCGCACTCAAAGGCAACTCTCCCAATTCGTCGAGGAAGATGATCCCGCCATCTGCTGCTTTGAATTTTCCCTGCTGATCAGATGATGCGCCGGTGAATGCACCTCGTTTGTGCCCGAAGAGTTGGCTCTCTACCAAGTTCTCTGGAATACTGCTGCAATTGATGGTGATGAGTGGCCTGGTGCCGCGTGAGCTGAGGTTGTGGATGAACCGTGCGAAGTATTCTTTCCCGGATCCCGTCTCGCCAAGCAGCAAGACATGAACATCGTCATACTGGGAATACACATGGGCCTCACGGAGGGCTTTTATGAAGGCCGGATCTTGTCCAACAATTCCAAGCTCTCGACACGCTTGGGCGATGACCTCGGTCTCATCATCTTCACTTTTGGCCTCACGGATCGGGCGTGTGATCTGTGGGAATTCTGGCTGCGTCAGATCAATCTCCTTAACGCGAGGTTTACCCTCAAGGACAAATTCGGGAGGCGTTGACTGAAGTATGGTCGCAGGTATCTCACCACTTGCAGACAGAAGTATCCAACTGGCATGCATGTGGGGGGTGCCAGACGAAACAGAAATCGAGTAGTTGGCATCAGGATGGGCAGCCCTGATCTTTTTATAGTGCCCACGAAGTTGGCGTAATATGCCAAGGTAATTCGTGGGGTCCTTCAGTGGCACATCAAGCACCGTGACTTTTGTCTTGGATTTGCGCTCAACAATGGCCTTACGGGTCTCCTCCGATTTCTCTGCAAGCCTGGGAGTGCTGAACAAGTAAACATGGTCAAATTGCCTCTCTGCCACCACCGTTAGAACCGGCCCGGTCCCCATTTCTCCCTCCACGGCAGTGGGAACAAACGGATCGTGGAATCCCGTGAAGCTCAGGAGGATGTTCATTGTGACATTTTACTAGCATCAACCGGCCTTTGAGGGAAGATCAATTCACGTTGATGCTGAATCTGATGGAAATCTACGACCGGTCGTAAATCTGAAAGGCAGGGAGGACATCCTTCTTGCACCGAGAACAGGGTTTTGGAGTTGCGCCCTATTGGCTCTAGATGGCTAAATTTAATGCCACAAGTCTTCTCTTGAGCTGGTGTTTTTGCAATCTTAATACTGAAATCTCATGATGGTTGCGATGTGCTGCCAAGACGCAGTGAATGCGCTAAAGATCTAGAAAAAAGCACAAGAAAGCCAAAGCTTGAGCAGGTTTATTGATACTATCCATCCATGTGCGGTCGTCTCAATCAGTTTGCGAAGCTCCCTGCGTTGTCTCTAGCGGGGCGGGCTTTGCGTGTGGAGCGACGGAAAGACTCAGGGAAGGAGGATGTGCGTTCTCAGGCTCCTAGCATTCACAATTTGTGCCCCACAGATTATGCTGATGTTTTGACGATGGAGGAAAGTGAACTCGTGGCGACACGGATGCGGTTTGGCCTCATTCCTAGCTGGGCAAAAGGTGGCAAGGCGGAGGTGAACAAGAAATTCAGGCTCACGTTCAATGCCCGGTCCGAGACGATTTTTGAATTGGCCTCCTATCGTCAGGCAGTGATGCAAAGACGCTGCCTTGTTCCTGTGACCGGCTGGCATGAGTGGCCCGACCGTGGCACACCCTATTTCATTCACAATGCGGACGGGTCTCCTCTGCTGCTGGCTGCTATCTGGGATGTTTGGCAAAGCCCTTTGGCTGAGGATCAGGCTTCAGGCCCTATGCATACCTCAATGAGTGTGGTGACGACGCCTCCGGGCCGATACATGGCCAAGTTCCATGACCGTAGTCCGCTAGTTTTGGACGGTGAAAGGGCTTTGGCCTGGTTGTCACCTGGACAAGCAAAAGAGGAGCTGCAGTCTTTTTTCCAGCCTTACGAAAGTGAGCTGTTGGAGGCTTACCGGGTGTCGAATGCTGCTTTGCTGCCTCAGAATAAATCCGCAGAATCTTTGGTTCCCATTAGCTCGCCCGTTCCTCAAATGGATGATGTGTCGGTCGCGGACGAAAATGAGACGCCTGAATTGGGATTGGAATTGTGATGCACCTCGGTCCTTCACATCATCCAATGGTTGATGTTCCTTGTTCCTTTTTGGTTGTAAAACGGTCGTGTTCTCCCTGGGGACATGGCGAATCGAATGACGGGGATTTTATGGACGATAATCTTCAAATTCCCATCTTCCGAATTGCGATAGTTTTGAGGCTATTTGTTCCCAAGTCTCTCCCGTGGTCCTAGAGCAAAGGCTTCTCACTCGTGCTTCGATGACTTTTAGGTCATAATCGAAGGCGAGTATCATGTGATGACCGAACATGAAACATTGTGAAGCGCGGTGCTGTAACAGCCACTTGGGCGTGGATACCTCAAAGTCGAACGACTCCTCTGTGTCAGTGCCTTCTGGCCCAATCATGGCCTGCATGAGGAAATGAAAGCACTCTGGATCGTCCGGCCAAAAGGACTCGATGTCCATATCTGGATAGTGAAGCCGTTTGAGTTCTGCTCGCATCATGGTGTTACGTTAATGTGTCCGATGCTTTGCCGCTGTTTCGAAGTTCATGCTGGAGGAGAACCGGGTGTTTGGTGCCTTGTTTCAGTGGTGAACAGTTCCATGAGTTCACGTGCAGCATCACGCAGTGCGTCCATTTTGGCGTGACCTAGCGTCTGCTCAGGCGTTCCCGTGTCATCGATCATATTTACCAGCGCACGAAGCTGCCGAGCCCGACGGCACAGTGATTTTGAATAATCCTTATCCAAATTTCCAGAGTCCAACGCTTTTTCCAATCCAGCATCGTTGAACAATACGCAAACTGCTTCAGTGAAGGAAGATTGCTCCCCGTCCGACTTGCCCGTCCAAAGAGCACTCTGAAGCACTTCATCTGAAAGCTCCCTCAACGATTCATGGATAAGCTCTAAATTCATTACAGACGAAATTGGAATTGATCTAGTGGCATGTGGGCGTCGCCATCGTGTAGCCCGCCTTTTGGCAAAAGCGACGGCGTTCCATCTTGTCTTAGGTATGTTCCACCTGCATTTTGCTGCTTCACATAATCAACCATTGGTTGATGTCCTTTTTGGGGCAACGGTCGTGTTCTCTCTGGGGAGCGGGTGAAAAAACACAGGAGGCTCTTGAAAATGTTCTAATGAACAGTATTCAGTGGGGCCATGCTCACCTCACGCCAAGTTTTATCGCTACAGATGCTCTGGCAAACTCTCGCCAACCGCTTCTCTCTCCGCCGTGTACCGTTGCTTGGCAGCATTGTGGCGGGAAGGCCGGAGATTCAGGAAGGGAGGCAGGATTACTGCCTGGATGTGGATTTCGACACGCTGAGGTTGCCGAAGAATGCCAGGACCTTTGCCCTTAAAGTGCGCGGAGATTCGATGAAGGGGGCGGGCATCTTGGAGGGAGATGTGGTGATCATGGAGTTTCGGGAGCCCCGGCATGGAGACATTGTTGCAGCTCTCATTGATGGTGAAACCACCCTGAAGCGGTTCATTTTGCAGGCAGGCGTGCCTTACCTGCGGGCAGCCAATGTGAAATACCCAGACCTCATCCCGGCTAGAGAGCTGGTCATCCAAGGCGTGCAGATTGCTCTTCTGAGGCTCCCAGAGAGGTGATCAGCTATGATCCTGCACTTTGATGCGGATGCGTTCTTTGCGAGCGTTGAGCAGGCTGCTGATAGCAAACTGCGAGGCAGGCCTGTAGCCGTGGGGGGAGAAAAAAGAGGGGTGATTGCCTCGGCCAGTTATGAGGCGCGAAAGCTGGGCGTCTATACCCCCATGCCAACGGCTAAGGCCAAGAAGCTGTGCCCCAGCCTGATTGTGTTGCCAGGGGACTTTGAAAAATACGAGCGCTTTTCCAAGCTGATGTTCAGCTACGCCTATGACTTCACTCCGGTGGTGGAAGTGGCCTCCATTGATGAATGCTACCTTGATTTAACAGGCTCATTGCAAAGCAAGGCTGGCAGCACCGCAGCGACCATTCAGACGGCGATTGCACAGAGTCTAAAACTGTCGGTGTCCGTGGGAGTGGGTGCGAATAAGCTGGTGTCACAAATCGCGAGCAAGCTGCACAAACCCCACTGCTTCATTGAAGTGGCACCGGGGCATGAGCAGGGGTTTTTATGGCCGCTGGAAAACAAGTGGTTGCCCATGGTAGGCCCTCAACTGGCAGCAAGATTAAACACAGCCGGGCTTTGCCGTGTAGGACACATCGCCTCAGCGCCTTTGGACGAGCTGTCTTTGCTGTTAGGAAAGAGTGCTGTGGAGCTGAGAGATTATGCCCTGGGTCTGGATGCGCGGCCGGTGATCTGTGAAGCCCCTGCGGCTAAGAGCTATGGAGAACAGGAAACCTTTCCCCAGGATACCACGGATACGGCCTTCATTGTCGCGAGGCTTCGAGCGATGGTGGATACGCTGATGCAGAGGGTGAGGCAGGACGGAAAAAGCATTCGCACGGTGACTCTGCGTCTTCGCTACAATGACATGGACGAAGTGACACGCTCTATGAGCTTGGATGAGCCAACCGATCTGGAGCATGATGTTTATCCGCTGATGCAGGCGATGCTGAAGAAGGCCTGGGAAAGGCGTGTGAGCATTCGTCTGGTAGGGGTGCGCTTCACCAAAATTTACCACGCCAGTTTTTCAGCGCTACTTCCTCTGGAGGCATCTGATGCCAAAAGAGAAAGGCTGCATTCATTGGCGATGGTGGTGGATGATTTAAAGCGTGGTCATCAAAGCATTATGCGTGGACATGACTTGTGGTTGTCGCAACATCGGCATGCGCCAAGACAGGTGCTCCCCAAACCTCGACTGGTCACAGATGCGAGTGCTTCGACAACGAACAGAGTCTTGCAGGAACGTGTCACCCTGAAACCCGAGATCCTGGTTCGTAAATTTGTGAAATCTTCTGTGCCTGCACTGAATGTGAAGAGCTGTTACAGCTTTTTAGATTCGGCACTCACCATCCCCGCCATCATTGAGAAAGCGGTAGCTCATGAAGTGCCCATGGTGGCGATCACAGATCCCAACCTGCACGCTGCGATTCCGTTTTTCCAGGCCGCATCAGCCGCCGGCATTAAGCCTGTGGTGGGTGCGGAACTCAACCACGGGAAAAAGCGTCTCTTAGCTTACGTGCAAAGCACCCGAGGATATCAGAATCTCTGCCGTCTCTTGTCCTTCGGTGAAGACGCTGGTGTGACGTCTGAGCAACTCGACGATCACCACGAAGGCCTGATCATCATGCCCGCTAATAGCAGTGAAATAGCTTTGCCCGAGATTCGGTATGGATCTCCGCAGGATAAAGTGTTCTTCGACATTTTGCAGAGCATGAAGACCCTCACGCTCCTGCATGAGAGTCATCCCAAAAAACGCAGAGGTGACTTCGCGTTTCATGATTCCACTCACTGGGCAGGTTGCTATTCATCTGAGGCGTTGCAAGCCGCGCATGAGCTGGGGGAGCAGTGCAATTTTTCGTTCGACTTTAAGACCCTGCGATTTCCGCAGTATGAGCCTCAAGATGGCAGTGCTCCAGCGATAATGTTACGTCGTTTGGCCCATGAGGGTTTGCGCTCAAGGTATGGAGTGAAAGCGGGGCAATATGAGGCCCAGTTGAATGAGGAACTCGAGATCATTTCTGAAGTCGGTTACGAGGAATATTTTTTGATGGTGTGGGATCTATTGCAGCGCTGTCAGGCTGTGGGTATTGACTGGATCACACGAGGAAGCGCAGCCGATTCCCTGGTTTGTTATTGCCTGAAAATCAGCAATGTCTGCCCCATCCGCTTTGAGCTCTATTTTCGGAGATTCCTTAATCGCGACCGCATGGCGCTGCAAAAGCTGCCGGACATCGACATTGATTTTGCGCATGACCGTAAAGACGACGTGGTGGAACTCCTGTTGTCTCACTACGGGCCAGAGCACGCTGCCATCGTGGGTGGTTTTAATACCTTTCAAGCGCGGTCGGCTTTCGGCGATATTGCCAAGGTTTTAGGAGTCGCAGAAAACGAGATTCGCCGACTCACCCAGCACATGCCCTGGACGGATGCCAAGCATGCGGCTGATGCGTTAGCAGTCTCGCGTGAGTGTGATCTTGAGGAGTGGAAAGAAGAGCCGCTCAGAACGGCTTTGCTGATGTCTGGCATGCTGGACGGATTTCCACGTTACGCCAAAATGCATCCCTGCGGCGTGGTCTTGTCTCGTGATCCCATCCGCACTCTGACTCCGGTTTTTACCAGTGCAAAAGGCTGGCCAACGACTCATTTTGACATGGATGCAGTCGAGGCGGTCGGGCTCATTAAACTCGATATTCTCGCCCAAGGCGGACTCGCTGTTCTACGTGATGCTCAGACAGCTTTAGGCCGACAAGGAGTCTCGGTTGATTTAAAATCTTTGGAAATTGGCGGCTTGGGAGGCTCTGAATCCCCGCCACGTCCTGGGAGTGTGGAAGCTTGGTCTGATGAAGCGGTGTGGGAGATGATCGCCTCAGGTAATGCTAGAGGCGTGCACCACATCGAAAGCCCTGCCATGACAAGCTTAGCGTGCATGGCTGCGGTAAGGGACATTGATCGGCTTATTGCCATTGTCTCAGTGATCAGACCTGGCGCGGCCAATGGATTGAAAAAGAGCCAGTTTGCACGGCGTGCTCAAGGATTGGAGCCTGTGGATTACACCCATGAAAGCTTGAGCGGAGTGCTTCGCTCAACCTTTGGCGTTGTGGCCTACGAAGAGCATATTCTACAAATCTGTGAAGCCTTTGCGGGTCTGGCACCTGGACGAGCTGACATGTTGCGCCGAGCCTTGGTCAAACTGGACATGAGGAAAGTGGCAGAGCTGAAGGTGGAGTTTGTTGCGGCAGCCAAAGCAAAGAGGCACCACGATGAAATCATTGAAAAGGTCTGGCAGTTGGTGAGTGGGTTCCAAGGATATGCCTTTTGCCGGGCACACAGCACGGCCTACGGGGTTGAGGCGTACCTAGGTGCCTATCTCAAGTGTTACCACCCTGCGGAGTTCATGGCTGCGGTGCTCTCCAATGGGAAAGGGTTTTATTCACCTCTGGTTTACACCTTGGAGTGTCGGCGGTTGGGGATCGGTTTTTTATCGCCTGACGTGAACGTCTCTACGGACTCGTTTGACGTTGAATTAATGACCGTGGAAAGCGGAACGCCAGCGCGGAACCTAGGCCGAGCTATTCGAGTGCCAATGCGTTCCATCAAGGGTCTTAGTGAATCACTGCTGGAGCGTTGGAGAGCTGAAAAACTGAGATCTGCATTCTTGGGGGTTCGCGATTTTTGTGAGCGTGTTCGTCCCGAGCCTGCTGAAACACTGAGCCTTATTCGAGTGGGGGCTTTGGACGGATTTGGTATGCCAAGGACAGAACAGTTTTGGCACTGCCTGCATACCAGTCGCGATGGCAGTGTCGGTGATGGATGGCTGTTGCAGAATTGCACGGATGAGGAATTGCGCACGACGTTCCGTGAAGAGCCGTCGCGCCTGCAACGCTTGTGTGATGAATTCGAGCTCCTGGGATACACAATCACAGGGCATCCCTTGGAACGATTTCCAGAAGTCGGCTGGGGGACTTATTGCCGCATCGCAGACCTACATCGGTATCATAGGCAGAGAGTGACTGTTTGCGGGCTGATCATCGTGACTCGATCCCATATTCAGGCCAACGGAGAGCCTATGAAATTCATCTCCATCTGTGATCAAAGTGGGATCGTGGAATGCGAGATCTTTGCCGAGACCTATCGCTACCATGGGCTAGCCACCGTGAGATACCCAGTCGTCGAAGTGACAGGGGAGGTACAGCCTTTTGACAACGGCGCTGGTTACACACTTGAGGTGCTACGGGTCCAGAAGCCGAGGGTGAGAAAGAGCTGAGGTTTCCGAGACCTAAACCTTGATTCTGACATCCGTGAACATTGGAGAACGTCCAAGAACAGAATTCAAAAACTGCCATCAAACTGCCATCAGATTTCCCAAGGGGCGGGGAGAACGGAGAACCCCTTTTGGGGTAACCTCTTGATTTTCAAGGGGTGGTGCCGGTGGTCGGACTCGAACCGACACTCTGTTAAGAACAAGATTTTGAGTCTAGCGCGTCTACCATTTCACCACACCGGCATGTAAGTTCTTGCGAACGGACTGTTAGAATGGCGCGTCTTCCGCGGATTGCAAGGCTTTTGGTGGCCCAAGTATTTCTCGGAGTAAAACCGCCTGGCGAAGGGTGGCGGGGGTTTGTAGGAGTTGGCGTAGGCCCTGGAGTTCTGGGCGGGAGCGATGGAGCGTCTGATCTGGGGTGGGAAAGAGTTTAGCGGGAGCTGGGGGCTGGGCAAAAAAGATGGGTGGGGTGCTGGCAGAACTGGCGGAAGCTGGGGCTGTGGGGAAGGGGGCGGCAGGAGTGGGTGGTGGGACGGGAGTGGGGTGCAACTCTGCCCGCACGGTGTAGGAGCGCGGCCTGGCGGCGGGTGGCGGGGGGGAACTCGGACGGTGAGGTAGCGGTGGTGGCGCGGCTGGGCTTTGGTCTTTGCGCGCTTCTTCTTTGATCTGTTCAAAGACATCCCGCACGGTATCCCAGGGATTCAGCGGTGGTGTTTTGGGGGCGGGGCGTGAGGGCTGACCCTTTTGTTCGACTTGACGCCTCCAGGCCTGTTCACGAGCTGCGCGTTCTTCGGGGCTGGGAAGGTCGGCCTTGCGGCGCTCGGCCTCTTCTTGACCTTGTTTGAAAAGACCCCATAGCCACTGCACGAAGCCAGCCCCCATTGCGATGACGATGATGACGACCTGGATGGGATCAATCTCGGCGAGCAACATAAAAAGAGTGTGGCATCATTCCAGCGGGCGCGCCACCACGATTCCGGCGTGGCTTTTGAAGTCGGCCAAATAGGCATGCAGTGCTTTATCCACCAGCACTCGCTTATGCGTCTGGGAAGCGTGCATGAAATGAGATACACCGTCTTCCGTGCGGACGATGAGTCCGACGTGACTGCAATAAACGTGAGGTTTATGGGTGACGATGCCGACGATGTCACCACTCTGAAGTTGGGGCTCGATGCGGTTGACTTGGTCCTTGGGCAGGTAGCGGAAGGGACGGGTCTGGAGTTCAGTCTCGATCTGGGCCATGCCAGAACGGAGGTGAGGATTGTTTTTCAGGTAGCGATAGCTTTTCCACAGAACGGTCATTTCATCAATGCGACGGCCTTCGAGGGGGACGGTTTTGCCGAGGCTGGCGGTGATGTTGCGCACGTGTCCACGTTTTTGATTATCCTGAAACCATTCATCCAGGTAATGGATTCGGTCTAGGTAGCCGCCTTGGCATGTGCCGTGTCGGTAGCGGGTGATCTCGATCTGGCGCAGGAGATCTGCGGGTGAGTAGTGATCTTGGCGAATGGCTAGCATGCGGGCAAGGCCCAGGGCGATCTCGAAGAAGGTCCAGCAGTCCTGGCCGTCGAAATTCGCTGAAGGAGATTCGATATGGTCGTGGATCTCCAGGGTGAAGCCGACATACGGAGTGCCTGCCATGGCAAGTGCGGCGTGGGTGATCCGAGCTCCGATGGGTAAGGCACGCCAGTTTTCCTGAAGGGCTTGGGCCACAATGCGATCAAATTTGTCTTCCCCAATGAAGGTGAGGCTCTGCGGCAAGTGTTCAGCCGCCCGAAGGAAAGAGGGCAGCGTAGCAGCGGCGAGGAGGTGGAAAAGAGCCCGGCGATTCATCACCAAAGGATACGTGACGGCCTGAGACGATGCAAAGAAGGATGCGGCTAACTCTTTGTAATAATTAGCATAAATGAAATACAAAAATGGTAAAATTTCCATTTTTGATATTGATGGTTGAGATACGGCGGCTATGATTTTCACAATGATCTATCAAATGTGATAAAGGGATCATGTTTGAGTGTCAGTTGTGTAATTACCCCTTGCCAATCATGAAAAATTTATTCGCCACCTTGAGTGCTATGGCTTTGCTCGCGACAACCGCGCAGGGGGCTGTCCTAGGGCGATTTGACTTCAATCATTTGGCCAGTGTGACGTCAGCGAATGAAGCAAGCTGCATTTCACCTTGCATTGATGTGACCGATCTGGACGCCTGTTGCCTGACGGAAGGTCTGCGCACGGCGGGTGGGCCTGACGGCAGTGCTTTCAGAACGTATTCGGGCTGGGATCGAAATCCTTCGGATGCTTCAGAATATCTCAATCGCAGTGGGCTATGGCAGTGGCCAAAGACCTTGGCTTTCGAAGTTCAGGCAGGTGCGACGAGTCTGGGAACGCTGAGCGGACTTTCGGTAGATGTGAAGCGGCCCTATTTGTCGTCTCCAGATACGATCATGGCCTCCATCTTCTGGGCTGATTCCGCTGGCGTTATCCAGCAGCGGAATTCGGGCCCGGTTAGCCTCGCTGCGGCCACGGGGTGGACGGCGCTGGACTTTGATTTTGCCCAGGGGAGCGCCCCCTTGCCCTTCGGGACGGAATACAGTGGGGAGACTTTCAACGTCGAGCTGTATGCCTGGGGTGGCTCTGGTGGGGCTCTTTATTTGGATAATGTGACGTTGACGGGAGATTGTGCGCCGATTCCTGAACCGGGTGGTGCCATGCTGATCGGTATGTCGGGCCTGGTTTTACTGCTGCGCCGCCGCTTGCGATAGTTTGACGCTCAGAGAGTTAGCGGAAGGAGTGGGGCGTGAATCGAGTCTTGCGCCCGACCGTGGGAGAGGCCACACTGGTAGGCTGTAACCCACCTACCTTCATGTTTCGCTGCGCCCTGTTCGCTGCTGTTTCTGCTCTTATGACGTCGCCCCTGCCTCTTACTGCCGAAGTTGTTTCCACCCCCTGGGGACAAACGGTGGCTGGGGAGGAGGTGCAACTTTTCACCCTCCGCGATGCCGCAGGGCTTGAGGTGCAGGTCACGAACTACGGTGGCATCCTGGTCTCTGTGAAGGTCCCCGACAAGAAAGGCACCATTGCGGATGTGGTTTTGGGTTTTGAAAGTTTGGAACCCTACCTGGGGAAGCACCCGCACTTTGGCTGCATCACGGGCCGTTATGCCAACCGCATCGGTGGGGCCTCCTTTCAGATTGATGGGGTGCAATATGAGGTGACGGCGAACTCTGGGAAAAATCACATTCATGGCGGTAAAGATGCCTTTGATAAAAAGGTCTGGAAAGCCCGGGTGCTGGAAGGGCAAACCGCAGTGGAACTGGCCTACACCAGCGCCGATGGTGAAGAGGGTTTCCCTGGTAAATTGGACTGTACGGTGACCTACAGCCTCACTGGAGACCGGGCGCTAAAGATTGATTACCGTGCCACGACAGATAAACCCACGGTGGTGAACCTGACGAACCACAGTTACTTTAACCTCGCGGGGGAAGGCAGTGGCGATGTTTTGGGGCACGAACTCAGCATTCCGGCCGAGACTTACACGGCGACGGATGATGCCCTGATTCCGACCGGGGAGATTGTGAGCCTGCTGGACACACCGCTGGATTTCACCTCTCCTCATCTCATCGGGGAGCGCATTTCGGCCCATTTTAAACCCCTGGTACAGGGTAAGGGATACGATCACAACTACGTGCTCCCCGGCCCCGGGCTGAAGCTGGCCGCGCGTGCCAAAGACCCCCAAAGTGGCCGTGTGATGGAGGTGCATACCACTGACCCTGCGGTGCAGCTTTACACCGGGAATCATCTCAAAGGTGTGAAGGGAAAAGTTGGGCATGTGTATGAGGCCCGCCATGGCTTCTGCCTGGAGACTCAGAAGTACCCCGATAGCCCCAATAAGCCGCAGTTCCCCAGCGCGACCGTGCGCCCGGGAGAGCCTTACCTGCACACCACGATCTTCAAGTTTTACGCCGAGTGACCGCACCTGTTCCACTGCCTGTTTTCACGCCACCGACTGCCCCAGCCTTTGTGCAGGAGCAGGACTTTGCCGCTCGTCAATACAAGGGGCGTCGCGATAATCAGGAGGATTATTATGCCTTCGCCGATGCGGCTGAAATGACCGAGGAGCCTCTGCAAAAGCTGCTGCTGGTGGTGGGGGATGGCCTGGGTGCCCATGCGGGCGGCAGTGTGGCCAGTTATCTCGCGGTGAATGCGTTTGTCCGCGCCTTTCATGAGCAGCCGGGTGACGCTAGCTGGCGCCTACGCACGGCTCTGGATACGGCCAATGAAACGCTGGGATACATCACCGATCGTATGCCATCGGTGGCCCCTCCCATGGGTACCACCATGCTCTCTGTATTGGTCAGTCATCGGGAGGTACAATGGATCAGTGTGGGGGATTCGCCGTTGTTTCTTTACCGTCGCGGGTTGCTCACACGACTGAATGCCGACCATTCGCTGACGCCTCTCCTCGAGGAACGCGTGCGCGCTGGGACGATGACGGTGGAGGAAGCTGCCCACCACCCAGATCGCCACACCTTGCAGAGCGCGGTCATGGGGGTACAGATGGCGCTGATTGATTTCGCGGCGGATCCGATCAAGCTGCTTCCGGATGACATCGTCATCGCGGCTAGCGACGGCATTTTCACGCTTACTTCAAAGGCTCTGGAGGAGTTGCTTCACTTTGGTCAAAACACCACGGCGGATAAGATCGCCGATGCCATCATCTTCGCCATTCGTCGGATCAATTATGATCGTCAGGATAACACGACCGTTGGTGTGGTGAAGATCCCTTCCTGAAAAGAAAGGGCCGAGCCCAAAGCGCAAAGGCAGATCCTGGTGGCGAGACGACCTGAAAAAAGAGCCCTAGCCTGCCCAACTAAGCTGATCAGAGCTGTGTCGAGCAAAGGAATGACGGAAAGGCGAGACTTTTGACGGTCCTCTCCTTGACCTCTGCCCTCTGCCTCCTATGCTCGACCGTCCCAGCGCCGGGACGTGCAGACCTTCCCCCATTTCCGCTCCATGAACATCCACGAATACCAGGCCAAAGAACTGTTTGAGAAATTCGGTGTCGCCACACCTCCTGGCAAAGTTGCCTCCACGGCTGAAGAAGCTGGCAAGATTGCCGAAGAACTGGGTGGCGCTGGCCTCGTGGTGAAGGCTCAAGTCCATGCGGGTGGCCGCGGCAAAGGCACCTTTAAAAACGGTTTCAAAGGCGGCGTGCATGTGATCAACACAGCGGCTGAAGCGCAGGACATCGCTGGCAAAATGCTGGGCCAGACCCTCGTCACCCACCAGACAGGGCCGGAAGGCAAGCTGGTGAGCAAGGTGCTCATCGCCAAGTCTGTGGATATCGCCAAGGAGCATTACTTCGCTATTCTGTTTGATCGCCAGAGCAGCAGTCACGCCCTCATCGCCAGCACGGAAGGCGGCATGAACATCGAAGAAGTGGCGGAGAAGACCCCGGAGAAGATTCTCAAAGAATTCGTCCACCCGACTCTCGGTCTGCAGAGCTACCAAGCCCGTAAGATCGCTGCCTCTTTGGGCCTCAAAGGTCCTCAGGCCAACCAGACGGTGAAGCTCATCACAGCACTTTGGAATCTTTACCTGAAAAGCGACTGCTCCCTGGTGGAAGTGAACCCGCTGGCCATCACCACCGATGGTCAGGTCGTGGCTCTGGATGCGAAGTTCAACTTCGACGACAATGCTCTCTATCGTCAGAAGGACGTCGTCGCCATGCGTGACACGACTGAAGAAGACCCACGTGAAGTCGCTGCCAGTGAGTTCGGCCTGAGCTACATCGGTCTGGATGGTAACATCGCCTGTCTCGTCAATGGTGCTGGTCTGGCCATGAGCACGATGGACATCATCAAGCTGCACGGGGGTGAGCCTGCCAACTTCCTCGACGTGGGCGGTGGTGCCACGAAAGAGCAGGTGACCGCAGCCTTCAAAATCATCCTGGGCGACCCAAATGTGAAGGGCATCCTGGTGAACATCTTTGGTGGCATCATGGACTGCGACATCATCGCCAACGGCATCATCGCCGCAGCCCAGGAAGTTAGCCTGAATATCCCTCTCGTCGTCCGTCTGGAAGGCAACAACGTCGAAGCTGGCAAGGCCACTCTGGCCAGCAGTGGCCTGGCCATCACCAGTGCCGACGGTCTCACCGATGCGGCTCAGAAGATCGTGGCGGCGGTGGGCAAGGCGGCGTAAGCGTCGGTCAGTCCAAGTTTAACATTCAAAGCTCCGAGGGCGACCTCGGAGCTTTTTGCGTACAGTATTCATCACTCTCCGAGTGATGGGATTGATGGACAAGGTCAACCAAGTTAGTCTTGAACATGGCCTGCTGATTGAAGGACCATTCATCATGCCAAAAACCTACTTCTGCTGGCGCTGCAAAATCCCTGTTCCGATGCTCACTGAAGAGGCGTGGACGGAAGTAGAAGGTCAGGAGCCGACCTGGGTAGAGTATGAGATCGGGCCGCACACGCTGGCCATCACCATTGGTGGGGAGATGTGGAAGCCGAGCAAGGATGGCGGTGGGGTGGCTCTGGAGGTGGAGGACTTTGAGGAGTCCCTGAAGTGGCTGAAGCAGAAGGGCGTGGAGCCCTACTTTGGTCCTTATGAATCCCCCGTCTGCCACATGGCGCTGATCTCAGATCCCGATGGTAACTCCATCTGCATTCATAAGCGCAAGCCGGGGCATCACTGAGCCACTACAACGTTACTCCACGCGCACTTTGATGCCGATGTCCTTATAGCCAGCGATGATCTCGCTGGCGATTTTGGCGTAGGGACGTTCATCGAGCAGAATGGGCAGGTGCTTGAAGGCGGCGGCCCCGCTCATGTCAGGAGGGGTAAGCTCGCGCGGGTAGCTGAAACGACCGCCTTCCATGCGTTTGACACGTGGGTCGGCAAAGAAGGCGCGCATGGCGGTGACTTCGCCATGCACGGCCTCCATGAAGCGGATGAAGCGGGTGCCTTTTTTGTCGCCATCCAGGTGGCAGAAATAATAGACCAACAGTTGCGAGCGATGGTACATGTCGCGCATTTTGGTGGGGCTGCTGCAGGCGGCGGTCCACTCCTCCCGGGTCATGGTCATGTGCTCTTCCAGTTTGCCAATGTCAGGTTGGAAGCCTTCCTGCTTTTCCCACACGCTGGCATCTTCTTTCATGCCGCTCTTGTGGGCATCGGCACGAAAGGTGCCGGATTTATAGGGCAGCATTTCGGTGTATTCTGCCGTGCCCTCGATGATCCAGGTGGGTAGGAAACCCAGGTATTCATCCATGAGCTGGTGGGTGATTTCATGCACCAGCGTGCCATTGCTGTAGTTGTCGTTTTTGAAGTAGGTCTGGCCGCGCTTTTCCATACCCAGGCTGGGGAACGGGATTTTGAAAATCTTGTCTCCTGTGCTGTAAACACCGCCAGAGTTTTCCGGTCCACCAGCTTCGATGTAGTCCTGGCGGGATTCATAGAGGGCGGCTTTAAAACGCGGCATGCCCTCTGGAGGGCGGCAGACGATGCCCCAAGGTAGCGCCTCCACGACGGAGCGGGTGGCCTCAAAGGTGCGTGCGACTTCCTTCATCACGCTGCCGGCGAGTTTGGCCTGAGAGGTGAATTCGAAGGCTTCGGATTGATACACATACTTTCGTTCGGCCACGCTTTCAGAAACCACGCTGATTTCCACCGAGCGTGCAGGGACTTCGACGTTTTGAGGCCAGGTGCGTTGCTCGATGGGGAGGCGTTTCGGATCCGCCGCTGTCGGCGGGGCAACGGGGGCGGCAGATTGAGCTTTGATGAAAGCCTGATCCTCTGCGCTAAGACGAGCTAGGGGAAAGGGGATCGTCTTTTCGGGGCTGACGCGCAGCAGGACACTGTCTCCCTGCATCCCGGCAAATTCTGCCTGCACTTTTCGTCCGGTATCATCCGTCCAGTCACGCGGCGCCGCCTGGGCCTGGGATGACAGGCAGCAAAGGGTGAGGAGGCAGAGGCAGGGCGTGATTTTATGCATGACAGATTCCGGTTTATCATGGGCCGCTGCCTTCGTGCAAGAGGTGTGTGCAAACTATCACTGGCACAGACGCTGCACCTCTCTAAAAAAGCTGCGCGTATGGCCCCAACCCCTCCCCATGTCTTTGAACAGCCTGCTCCAGCCTTCGATGTCTCCAGTGTCGAGACGCCTGCCTATGTCGTGGACTTGGGCCTGCTAAAACGAAACCTGGAAAAGCTGGCGGATGTGCAGCAGCGCTCCGGTGCCCGTATCCTGCTGGCGCTAAAGGGATTTTCCATGTTCTCCACTTTCGATCTGGTGCGCCAGTATCTGTATGGCTGCTGTGCTAGTGGCATCCATGAGGCGTTGTTAGGCCACGAGGAGTTCCGCAAAGAACTGCATGTATATGCGCCTGCTTTTAAAGATGCAGAGATGCGGGAGATCATCCCCATCGCCCATCACATCAGTTTTAACTCGCCTGGTCAGTGGCGTCGCTTTCGTCCGATGTTGGATGCTGCGCGTGCGGCGGGGCTGCATGCGCCTAGCCCGGGCATTCGGGTGAACCCAGAGCACAGCGAGGTGGAAGTGAGTCTGTATGATCCATGCTCGCCAAGCTGCCGCCTGGGCACCCGGGATGAAAGCATTGAAAATGAAGATCTCAGTGGTCTAGAAGGGCTGCATTTCCATGCTTTGTGCGAGCAGGATTCGGATGTGCTGGAGCGCACGCTCGCGGCTGTTGAGCGGCGTTTTCCCAAGCTGCTGGCTCAGGTGAAATGGGTGAACATGGGAGGTGGCCACCACATCACCCGCAACGGCTATGACGTGGAGCGCCTGGTGCGGGTGATCCGCAGCTTCCGCGAACGCTGGGGCAAAGAAGTGTATCTGGAACCTGGCGAAGCCGTGGCGCTGAATACAGGCTACCTCATTGCCAGTGTGCAGGACATCGTGCCGACGGATATTCCCACGGCCATCCTCGATACCTCCGCCACAGCGCACATGCCAGACACGCTGGAGATGCCCTACCGCCCGCACATTCTGGGGGCTGAGCTTCCCGGTGTGCTGCCTCATACATATCGTTTGGGTGGCCTAACCTGTCTGGCTGGCGACGTGATTAATGAATATAGTTTTGCCGAACCTTTGCAGTTAGGCCAAAAGCTAGTTTTCACCGATATGGCGCATTATACCATGGTGAAGACCAGCACCTTTAATGGCGTGCCTCACCCAGACATTGATCTCTATGATCCTGCCGTGGGAGAAGTGCGCGTGATCCGCCGGTTTGGTTACGAGGACTTTAAGCGCAAGCTGTCTTAAAACGGATGGCAGGTCTAGGTGGGTTTCCAGTCCAGTCCCAATCGGTCGAGCACTTTGGCGAGGTCTTCCGCCAAAGGGGCTTCCACGCTCAATTTTTGGCCACTGGCGGGATGTTTGAGTGTCAACCGATGGGCATGCAGGAAGAGTCTTTTGAGTCCCAGATCTTTCTTGAGTTTTCGGTTCAGATCAAAGTGCCCGTAAACGTCGTCGCCTAACACATGATGCTGACGCGAGGATGCCTGTACGCGGATTTGGTGTGTCTTGCCCGTGATGAGGTCAATGTTGAGCAGCGACACTTTTTCTCCGGCATGATGCGCTAGGGTTTGAAAATCAAGTTTGGCATTGGGAAGTCGTCCTTTGATCACACCAGTGCGCACGCGTCCTTTTTCACGCGTGGTTGCTAGGTGGTCCAGCCAGGTTCCTTCCTTGCCGGGGTTTCCGCGCACTAGGGTCAGATATTGTTTTTGGATGGCATCTTCATCGAACAAGGCGCGGCATTTCGCGGCGGTTTTTTCATCGAGTGCTGCTAGCAGGACACCCGAAGTATCCTGATCTAGGCGATGAATGAGCCAGACTTTTCCAGCGGGTGAATCGAAGCATTTTTCTTCCAAGTCGTAGCGCCCCTCAAAAGCTGCGTGTTCCGTGCTGCGTGCCGTGTTGGGGTGTGAGAGCACGCCGGCGGGTTTGTTTACGATCACGATAAACCGATCCCGATGCAGAATGGAGCAAGTGGTGATGGCGGGGGACTCAGCCGAGGACATAAGACTGGATGACACCAAGTAAGCGGCATGTCACGCAGCGGCTGTCTTTTCTCCCAGTAAAAGATATCGCAAAACACGGCTGCGGCGCAGTCCGCAAATGATTCCGATGCAGACCAAGCAGACCGCAGGGGCGATCACCAGTTTTTCTCCCAGGCTGTAAGGCACTAGACTGACCCCGGTTTTATGGGCCACGACTTCCAAACTTTCAATGAGCGCATGATGGATGAGGTAGATGCCATAGGTGGTGCTCAAGATGAAGAGCAGTCTGGTGGAGTGAAGATGGATCGCTGGAAGGCCCAAGATCGCGCTTGTGGCTGCATAGCCTGCAATAGGGCTAACTAAGGGCATGAAGGACGCAGGAATAACAGCGAGTGCTGAAACCACGGCAGCGATAGTTGCAACGATGCAGCCTACATAAAAATTCAGAGTGCGAAGACGAGCGGAACGCTGGACGGCGATGAGTAAGAACGCCGCAGCAACGTAGAACAAGCTGTATTGAGAAGCGTCACCGAATTCAAAATATTCGCGGGTGCTGCCTAGATAATCATAGACAAAAGCAGCGCCCACTGTGGTCAAAGCCAAAAGCCAGTGGCGCCG
Source organism: Prosthecobacter dejongeii (assembly GCF_014203045.1). Classification (NCBI taxonomy): domain Bacteria; kingdom Pseudomonadati; phylum Verrucomicrobiota; class Verrucomicrobiia; order Verrucomicrobiales; family Verrucomicrobiaceae; genus Prosthecobacter; species Prosthecobacter dejongeii. The sequence continues at coordinate 83,327 of NZ_JACHIF010000010.1, read as the reverse complement.
GTTGCTGATTAAAATGATCGCTAGAACCCAAGCCTGACAGAGCAATAAGAAGGGCAGGAAGTAAAGCTGTACTCCAGAACCTCCGTAAGCCAGAAGGCGAAACCAATCGGGCGTGAAACTGATGCCTGACAGATGATGTTTGGCCACACGCATCCCGAGGTAAATAACAGTCCAAGTCAGATAAGGTACCCACAGCCGATCCAGATGCAGGCCTGAAAATAGAGGGGCGGACTGGTCCAATGCCGACAGCACCTTGCGAATGAAAAAGTACAGCGCGGTGATGACGAAGAAAGGCACACTCAGGGCATTGAATGCCCTTCCTAACCACTCGGCATTTGGCTCGTTAGGCCCAAGGTGTACAAACACGACACCCAAGGCGAAGATGAGCCGAAAAATATCAAGCGTGGAGTTGCGTTTGGGGGGCATGCGCAAGGGGGATGCCTGCACATGCGTGTAGGACATCAACTCAGTGGTGATATGCCTTGGGCTGCATCATTATTCAAGTCATTCAGGCACGGAGCCAAACAGGGTGTGTTTAACTGAGTCGGATTTCTTTGGCTCCCATCAGTGCGTAATCACCTGGGGTGCAGGTAAGTAAAATGATCTGGAGGCCGCGAGTGGCTGCTAAGTCCAGCATTCGCTGGAGATTCTGAACTCGGTCCGGGTCGGAATGGGCAAAGGCATCGTCAAACACCACCGGTAGCGTGCCGTCATGGGCTTCTGCCAGGATTTCTGCGAGGGCTAAACGGAACGCGGCCGCGACTTGTTCCCGGGCTCCTTGACTGAGGCTATCAAAGGAGAAAGCGGATTGGTTATTGCGGCTGAGCGTGAGTCCCTGAAACTGGTTTTCTTCTAAAGTAACCGTCGCTTGAACATCGGTGCCGAATAGACGCTGTAAGTAGCCGGTCACCCTTTCTGCTAGAGGACGAGTGAATTGGTCTGCCAGTATCTGCTGCTCTTCCAAGATCAATTCATGCACATGACGCAGGGCCTGAGCGTGGCGCTCCGTGGACTCTCGATGTGCCTGTGCTGACTGACGACGGGCCTGCGCGAGCGCTAAGCTGGCTGCGGGATCGCTGCTGCCGTCGTTCTGGAGCAGAGCTGCGGCTGCAATGCGTTTTTCATTCGCTTGAGCACGCTTGTCGTTTTGCGCTTTCCAGGCACGATCAAAGCGCGCTTGATCGGCCTCCAGATGCTCAGGCTGGTGCTGACTCAGAGATTGCCGTGTGGTGGTCACTTGAGCCTCTGCGGCTTCATGTTGAAGCTGTGCCTGCTGGAGCGCTTGGGTACGCAGAAGATCCTCCCCTTCATGCTCAACCAAGACGATGAGTCGTGTCTCCAGTTGCGTGATTTCGGTCTCCAGCGCACGTGTGGAGTCCCCGTGCTGGGCCAGGGCGGCTTCGGCTTTTTTGAAGGCGGATTGATGTACCTCTCGTTGTTTGCGACAGGCTTCTTGGTTAATTTCAGCCTCGCGCAAATGGCGCTGCGAGAGCGCTAAATCTGGTGTGTCTAGCGCCTCTTTGGTTTGTCGCCTTTCCACCTCGGCTTGAGCAGCGATGAGCTCACGTTCGGCGGTGGTCCATTCTGCCGCGAATTTCTCGGAATCGAGCCCTCTGAGTTCGGCATTAACGGTTTTCCATTCCGACTGCAAATGCTCACGGCTCGCTTGGGCCGTGCTGGCTTCTGTGAGGGTCTTCACTCCGAGTTTGAGAAGGGCTTCCTGGAGTTGACGTTGAGTCTCTTGTTCTTGCTGGCGCGCTTCCGCCAGCGAGGTACCCCCACCGGGGCGGATGCGTAGGCGAGTGTCTCCTAAAGTTAGTTCGGTTTCGTCCGTGAGGGTCAGGCGCTGCCCGGTTGTGAGAGTTTTCTCTCCCACCTGGAGGGACTGGGTGGAGGTGAGGACTTCGATCTCAGTGGCCACGCCTGCCAGGCTGGCCTGGGCTTTATCATGGGCACGTTCCAGGGACTGGAGTTGGCGCAGCGCGGTTGCATCCACTTTGGGGAGGCGGTCAGCCTGTTGTTCAATCTGGGTGCGCTGAGTCTGGAGAGCCTCAATCTGCTTTGAGCGCGCTTTTAACCGATCCAGGATTTGGGTTTTCTCCAGCCTGCTGGAAAGTGCCTGTGCTAGATCATGACGAGCACGGGTTTCTAACAAGAGTTGATCGGACTGCCTCAGCGCCTCCTCTGCTGCTTCCAAGAGTTGTTGGGTGGAGGTAACTGTGTGCCTCAAGCTGGCTAACTTTTCAGCCTGCGGAGTTAGACTGGCTCTTTTACCTGCTATAACACGACGCAGTTCCGATATTTTTTGTTCGGCACCTAACCTTGTTTCATAAGTCCGCAGCATCTCCTGAGCTGTGCGAATGTGCTCTTGTTCAAGCTGGCGCAAGCGGGTGATTTCAAGGCTGCGTCGGAGCAGGGAGGACTGCTCCGTTTCCAGGTGTTTCAGGGCTGCTTCCGCCTCGGTGATGTGTGCAGTGGATTGTTCGTGCTGTGTGATGGCATGCTGGAGATTTTGCAGTGTATTTTGGGCCTGCTTCTCGGTCTCTAGGGCCTCTTCTTCAGCCTGTATAGCTAGGCCTAATGCGGAGTTTTTTCGGGGTTCGCCTTTGTCCTGAAAGAGCGCTTTGATCTGAGTCGCAAAATGGTCTGCCACCTGGGTGTCGAGGGCGGACTGGATGACGGCTGCTCCCCCGTGAGATTGAAGTCGCTGGACGAGACTTTCCCGCTCGGCATTCGCTTGGTCGAGGGGATCGTCAGATGAACTGCCCTGCCACACCCATAGATGGTTCCATTGCTCCGCTACTTTGCGTCCACTGGCTTGAAGAAGGTAGGCCAGTTTTTCTTCGGCTTCATCGCCTTGCCAAGTAGGGCCACTGGCCTGCACCAAGCGGGTGATGCCACTGGCACCTTTGAAGCTTTTCGTGAGACTGTATTGTTTCCCCGCAGCTTCAAATTCCACTTCGACTTCAGGCTTTCCACCGTGGGTGAGGGAGAGCATTTCTCGGTGCTCTTTGCTGTTGCCTTTGGCCTTCAAAAACAAGGCTCGGTGAGCTGCCTCGACAAGGGTGCTTTTGCCAGATTCGTTCGCTCCGCCAATGAGCGTGCGCTCTGGGTCCAGATCCACCCGCAGCTCTTTGTGGCGGCGGTAATGGCGGACGGTGATGGAATGAAGGCGCATGGCAGGCAAGCAATCTGTAACACGGCCTCACGTTGGCAAGGGGGGCGGGGCTTAAAATACCCTGTTCTTTTGGAGGCTACATTTTGCCGATCTGGCCGACGGTGAGGCCACCATCAATGGTGATGATTTCTCCTGTCAGGTAACGTCCCGCTGGAGAGCATAGGAACACCACGGCCCCGGCGCAATCCTCTGGCTTTCCCACCTCTCCAAGCAGTATTTTTTTCTCGTAATGGCGCAGCAGGTCCTGCGAGCGGGGCTCCATCCAGACGGAGGTCAGCGGTGTGCGAATGAGGCCTGGCGCGATGCCATTCACACGGATCTGCATGGGTGCCAGGGAGACTGCCAGTGTGCGTGTGAGCATGACCAAAGCCCCTTTACTCGCATCGTAGGCACAGGAATCCGCTTCGGCTTGGAAACCATTGGTGGAGGAAGTGATGACAATGCTACCGGGGACTCCGCGTGCTACGCATTGCCGGGCAAAGGCCTGAGCAAGGAAGAAGGTGGCAGTGACATTGAGCTGAAAGGTGCGGTCCCAGAGTTCGCGCGTCATCTCTAGGACGGGCAGATCAAAGAAGCTGCCCGCATTGCAGATGAGCAGGTCCACATCTCCTGCCGCATCCATCAGCAGCTGCGCTCCTTCAGGATCCAGCAGATCCGCCTTCACGTAACTGGCTGCATCGTGCAGATCCTCTGGGCGTGCCTGAAGGCCGTGATGTACCACCTCTGCGCCCGCATCATGCAGTGCCTGGCCGATGGCTAAACCAATGCCTTGGGAGGAGCCAGTGACGAGGGCGCGATGGCCTTCAAGCGAGAATGCTTTCATCTTTCAGCTTCAGGTAAGCGCAGGTGTTTGTTTCAGCAATCCGTTGCACCACGGCAGGGGGATTCTTTTTCAAGGCCGTCAGCTCCTTTTCATAAGTGCAGATGAGGCGGACGATCTCGTGATTGATCTCTGCCGCATAGCTGTAAAAAGGCGAGTCACTGCCCCACATGAACTTCGTGGGGTAAGCAGCGGCGAGGTCTGCAATGACCCGTGCTGGGTCGCTGTAGTCGCTGTCAAACCGTCGCTCCCGAGGAGCGATGAAGGGCATGTCTTTCACGGCCCCTTCGCAGTGGATGCAGTGAGCAGAATTGTCGAACCATGTGTTAGGCAGTGCATTCACTCTGTCCAGACACTCTTTGTCAAAACGGCAGGAGTGGGCGAGACAGAATCGCACCTGCGGGTTTTCTTCCGCAATGTCGAGAATGTCGCTGGCTTGAGCCCAGAGATCACTTTTGGCAACGCTGGAGTGGATGAGCAAAGGCAGATCCCACTCCTCGGCAAGTTCCAGGAAGACCTTGCCACGATCCCGCAGATGCTTGATGTCAGATTGTAGAATCGTGGTCTGCATCTTGATGCCGTAGAAGGAGTAATCCTGGCGCAGGCGGCGCAGTTCCTCGGCCTGGGCGGCGGGATTGCGCATGGGATCCACCATGATGAAGGGGAGTAAGCGTGGCGCGTATTCTGGGAAGAGATCATAAATTTCCTTCAACAGACGACGGTTTTCCAGAGCGTAAGGCACTTGAGTGAGCTGCATGCCGCCTTCGCGAATCTCGTTGGTCAAGAAGCCGCTGGCATCCAGGGCCATGTGACTGACAAAGGGGAAGACGATCCAGCGATCCACCCCTAGTGCCCCTCCTTCCTCCACCATGGCGACGAGGTGCTGAGCATAAGGGAAGTCACCGTGCAGATAAAATAGCACGTCCACACCGACATGATTGTGACAGTCAATGATCATCAGGCAGACAAACGGCCTTTGAGGAGAAAACCCTTCACTCAAACACAAAGGGCAGCCCCTGCGCTTTCATGAGATCCCTTTCTTTGGCCAAGTATTGATCGGCCAATTTGGCGAAGACGCCCTCTTTTTTCATGCGGGCGATGGTTTCATTCACCTTCGTCTTTAAATCTTCGCGCCCTTGTTTTACCCCGACTGCCCAGGATTCCTCCCTCAGTGGGGCCAGCAGCGCGCGGGTGCGACTGGGATGCTGAGCGTGATAATTCATGACGGAGACTTGGTCATATACCCAGGCATCAACCGTGCCATTCACTACCTCCAGCACGCAGGCGGCATCTGTATCCAGCGAGATTTTTTGGGCATTGGGTAATTCCGTACGGCACCACTGTTCACCCGTGGTGGCGAGTCGCACAGCCAGCTTGCGGCCAGGGGCGCGTAGGTCCTCACTAGATTTTACAGAAGAGTCTTTCGCCACCAGAATGGAGAGGCCGGTTTTTACATAAGGGTCAGAAAAATCAATGGACTTCCGCCGCTCAGGGCTGGCTGTGAGAGAGGAGATGATGAGGTCAATCTGGCCGCTTTGCAGGGCAGGGATGAGGCCGTCAAAGCCCATGTTTCTATACTCCACTGTTTTGCCCAGTGTCTTGCCGATCTCATCACCGATGGCCACGCTGATACCGCTGACTTTCCCCTGAGGGTCTTTGAATTCGAAAGGTGGGTATGTGGCATCCATGCCAATCACTAATACATCCCGGCGTGCACAGCCGGTAAACGTGGTGAGGCAAAGGACACAGGCAAATAGGGCGATGCAAAAGGCGGTGGCTCTCATGGCACAGCCATTACGCACCAGAAAGCACCTGAGTGCCAGAAGAGAAAGTAAAGGAATAGGAGCCTCTTTTTATCCTCAATCTAAAGTGGCCAGCATCTTATCCAGTCTCTTGCGAGCCGCCGCCGCTTTTTTGTCTTCACCCTGGTTTTCCAGCAGGGCGATGTAGTCCAGACTCACGGCCTCGTAGCTCACGGCTTCATCGGCTAAGTGCAGTTCCAGAATCCGAAGGCTCTGCTCAAAGTCACGGATGGAAGCGGCATTATCCCCGAGTTCGTGGTTCGCAGTGGCGAGGTTACAGTGAGACTGCGCGACATCGGGGTGGTCTGAGCCTAGGAGTTTGGTCCGGATTTGCAGAGCTTCCGTGAACATCTCCTTGGCCTGGTCTGGAAAGCCTGCGGTGTAATAGAGGCTGCCGAGGTTGTTGTAAACAGCGGCAACTTCTTCCGTCTCGCGACCTCGCTTTGCTTCCAGAGTTTCCAGCGAGCGAAGGTAGTGCTGTTCAGCCAAAGCAAATTTACCCAGGCCCTTGTAGATCATGGCCAAGTTGTTGCGCAGTTGTGCAGCCGTCTCCTCATCTGGCGGAGTTAGGGCCTCATAATCACTGATAGCCTGCTCATAGAGGGGAATGGCCTCCGCCTCGCGTTGGCTGAAATCCAGCAGCGTGGCGAGCTGAGTGCGGATGCGCGCGACTTCATCCGCCGGGATGGCGGTGCGCCCAGCAATTTCCAGGGCTTCGCCATAGCTGGCTTCAGAGCCAGAGACATCTCCCATCTCACGCTGGATTTCGGCCAGGACTTGGATGCCCGTAAAGAGGCGAGGCATTTCTGCGGCATCGTCCTCCACGGCTTCACGCAGGCCAGAAAGGGCACTAGTGGCGGCGCTCAGGGCTTCCTCCAGCCGTCCCTGGCTCAAAAGATTGGCAGCATGATTGTCCAGCAGATTGGAGAAGCTCGAAAGACTCGCAGACACGGTGTTGGGGCGGGGGTTTGGTAAAAGCCTGATAACATCAGGGTGGCAGCCTTCTCACATCAAGCAAAAAAGACGTCGTTCTTAGATGTAGGCTTGTTTACTGGCACTGCCTCAGAGGCACGGGCGGGCCTGAAGATGGCCGCATCAGTAGGCATTGTCACGCTTGAAGAAGGTCAGGAACATGATTTGGATATCGAGCAGCAAGCTCCAGTTTTCCAGATACCAAAGGTCACATTTGATTCGCTCGGCTAGGTCGGTATCTCCGCGCAAGCCCTTTACCTGCGCCCAGCCCGTCATCCCCGGTTTGGCATGATGGCGGGCATTGTAGTGAGGGATCTCGTGCTTAAAATCGGCGATTAACTCGGGCCGTTCAGGCCGTGGGCCAACGAGGCTCATCTGCCCTTTGAGCACATTCCAAAATTGAGGCACTTCATCAATATTCCATTTCCGCATGAAGGCCCCTACTTTGAGGCGACGTGGATCATCCTGCACACACCACTGAGCCCCGGTATTGGCTTCAGCATTGAGCTTCATGGAACGGATTTTAATGATGTCAAAAGCCACGCCATTCATGCCCCAGCGGCGCTGGCGGTAAAAGATGGGCCCACCTGATTCCCACCAGACCATGAATCCGAAAAATGCGATGATGGGCGCACTGAGCAGCAGTCCCACGCTGGCTCCTACGATGTCTAGGGCGCGCTTGGCCAGCACATTGAGAGTGCTATCCAGCGGCAATCGGTTCACGCCCAAGACTGGCGTGCCTGCGATGGTTTCCAAAGAGAGTCCCGAAACGAAAATCCGGAATACGGAAGGAGCGAGCTTGAACTGAATCATCTCCCTCTCGCACAAATTCGCCAGTTCCACGAGGTGCTGCCGGGCTAAATCGGCCACGATGATCATGTCCACTTCATGCCTGGCGATGACCCGATGGATGTCTTCCAAGTACCCGACAAAGGGGATGTCTGAAGAGGGGGCGGATGCATCACGCCACCCCGAGGCATCCACCCAGCCGATGAGTTCAAACGCATGCGCCTTGTCCTGGCTGAGGGTCTGCCACAGCCTTTGGGCATCCTCATTCCAGCCGACGAACAAAGTGCGCTGCTGGAGGCTACGAATGCGTTTCGGGGAATGCAGGAAGCGATTGAAAGCCATGCGCCAGCCCAACAGCAAAAGCAGCGCACATGCACCATTGAGAGCCACATACACACGTGAAATGGACGGCTGCATTTTTAAAGCCAGCGTGATCGCCAGGAACCCCAGGGTCCAGATCAACACGGCTTTTCCTAGACGAGAAGCAATCCACCTGTTCCGCAGCAGCACGTTCCGGTGGTAGATGCCTTGCCAGCCGATGGCTAACAGTAAGGTGGCAGTGCCCAAGGTCATGTGGCCCGTGTATTGGCGCAGGGTCATGTCATCCCAGTTGCCAAAGTCGCGCAAGGCGGAATGAAAGCGCAGCCAATAAGCGGCGTGGCCTGCGGCGACGGCCATGATCAAATCCCCCAAAATGGAGACGAGCACCCACAAGTGAGGAGAAGCGGTTTCCTGAAGACGCCAGGCGCGGCGTTCTTCCAGCTTTTCCAAAAGATTTCCCGTCACGGCACCGGGCGTGCCGATGAGCATGCGGTCGTTATTGGAAGGGGTTGGACTGACCTTAGGCATGGTTGCGATATGGTATTTGTAAATATATCGCTAAATACAAGAAGAAATCAACCCAAGAGAAGTGTATTTATAAATATGAGACTATTAGATGCATATAAAATCATTTTTGAGAGTGATGGTTTGAGGCTAACTAAATTCGGTTCGCTCTAATGGATTGGCTTACCTTCAAAAACTGAGCCTGTGGATTTCCTAACGAGTTCGGTTTTCATCTTTTCCCAAAACGGAAAGAAACCAGCCTTCGCCTTAGGAAACACCGCAAGATCCGATGGACGGCGGATGAGGTGAAGCTGGCAAGAAATCTCCGCCAAACGTGTCTGGATGTGGGGTATCGCATCCGCAATGGGGCCGATAAAAGGTGCAAAAGCGACGATGTCCTGAAGCTGTTCTCTCTGCGCCCAAGTTACCAGACCGTCTGCTGTGGTGGGCGCCTCATCCAGTGTGACTGGGCAACCATAATGCTCCGCTGAACGTGTGGTGGCATCTTTCAAAGCGGCATGCAGATGCTGGATTCGATTTTGGCCTAACCGGTAATGGGTGTAAATGGGTGAACTGGTAAACGCAGCGACGGCTGTGGGGCGGATGTGGGCGAGTGGCCCCACTTCGGGGCACAAATCGTCCGGATGCAGCCAGAGGCCAAAACGGCTGGATAGCGAAGGCGCTAGAGTAGGCAATTGCGGCAGTGCGTGAGGAAGCTCCTCCTCAGGGAGTGACAAGGGCCTGGGGCTAACGAGAGAGTCTTCTAAAAGCTCCAGGCCCGTGCTGTCTTGAAGGATAGTGGGGGTGAGGTATTTTTCTAAATTGCTCCGCCGCACCAAATAGGTTTTACCTCGGGTTTGCAGTCCTGCCACCCAGCGCCATGACAAAGTGTTGCTGGCAGGGTCAGCATCCAGCAGGTGGCGAAAGAAAAAATCTGCTCCGAGCTCCCAAGGGAGGCGCTCCACATGAACCCAGTAGCTAGCAAACCACATGCGGGCATGGTTATGCAGATAGCCTGTGTGGATGAGTTCACGAGCCAAGTGATCCATGATGGCAATGCCTCCCTGGCCTTGTTCAATGGCATTTTGCCGTGCTTTTTGTTCGGTGGACAGATGCCTTTGTGCGTCATGGACGCCCTGCCGGTATCGTCGCCACACGTGTGGCCGCATTTCCAGCCAGCCTTTCCAGTAGCGGCGCCAGCAGACTTCTTGCAGCCACTTTTCGACTTGAGGCAGGTGATATTGGGCCAAGGTATCTGCGATGATTTCATCCTCAAGCATCACGCGAGTGCGTAGAGCGGGGGAGAGTCGTGAAACATTCGCATGACCGGGCTCCACATGATTTCGCCATGCTTGATAAGCTGGCGTGGCGGGAAGGAACTCATGCCAGCGGGCTAAAGCGGCGTGGCGGGTCATGGGAAATGTGGCTGACATCTCCAGGATACGACACCAGAAGAAAAATTGGCCTGAGATCCTTGCTAGGCAGCAGTGGAGTTTACACTCGTTTCATTTCTCGGGTGATGGCAGCCCCAGCATCTGCATTCTGGAAATGGGCGATGCCGACCGCCAGCGCATCCGCAGCATCCGGAGGGGGTGTTTCCCTCAGACGCAGCATGGAGCGGATCATGAAAGCTACTTGGTCTTTTTGTGCAGCACCGCGTCCCACCGCCGCTTGTTTCACTTCTTTCGGCGCATACTCGTAGATGGCCATGCCATGTTCCGCCGCCGCGATGAGGCATGCGGCGCGGGCCGTGCCTAAAACGATGGCCGTCTTAAAACTCTGCACGTAGATGGTGGCCTCAATGGCACAAACCGTGGGTGAGTGCTGGCGAATGACCTCGTGCAATTGCTCACGGATGGCGACGAGGCAGCCGGAGTGCAGGAGTTTGGGTTTGTTGGTGATCACCCCGTAAGCGATGGCTTTGAGATCCCTTCCTGTTTTTTCTAAAATGGCCCAGCCCGTATTTCTCAGGGCTGGGTCAATGGCCAGCACGCGCTCAGTGATGGGCGGCTGGGGAGATGGGCGGGGAAGGGGCATGCAGATCAGATGAAACCTGGCCTAACAAAAAGCGTGGTAGATGGATCTTACCACTTTTTCTTTTTGGGCTGTCCCCAGCTCTCTCCTAAACGAAAGAGCTTATCAATCGAGACGGCTCCTGATCCATAGAGTAGAAGGGTGAAAGCGACCAGGAGATACAGCCAGCCGATCTCCATGTACATCGGCCCAGCCTTTACAATCACACCGATGGCCACTGGCATGAAGACCACAGCGAAGAGGCGCGTGAGGAAGCCGATGCACCAACTCACTGCAACTGCGGCTACGAGGATGGCGATGGTGGGGGCTAGTAGCGCTGCGTAGGGCAGCCCTGCGTCGTTAAAGGCCTTCACCCAATCCCATCCCTGTTCCTCCCAGAGAAAGTGATACGCGCCCTCGGCTGCCTTCCAGCCATGCTGAGTGAGCAAAAGCACGCCAGCGCCGATCCGCAAAACGGCGATGGTTTTAAAGAGGCTGCTCCAAGGATTTTGGTTTGCGGCTGGATTGCCGCCGATGTGCTCAATCATGAATGGTCAAAGGTCGGGGGAAAGATAGATGATGTCGCCAGGCTCGGGTTCGTGCTCATCCGCAGCTTCCAGGCTGGGGTAATAACGGCGGTAACCTTCGCGGATGAGGTAAACACCTCGGTTAGGGGAGCCTAACTTACGCCCTCCCGCGACAGTCACGGCTTGTTTGATGGTCATGTCTTCCCAGGCAGGAATGAATTCGTCTTTCAGCACATCCCCCGTGATGGAGACCACTGGCACATCCTCCACCGACAAGATGTGGACTGTGACTGGGCGGGTGAGCCGCAGACCGACACGGAAGGTGGCGGTAAGAGCCGTCACGGCTTCCGGCAGCGTCGCCCCACCGATTTTCGCACTGCCGATCTCGTTGCCAAAGTTGATGACTCCTTGGGAATCAATCATCGCCACACCATTGTAGATGCGTTTGGTGTTACGGCTACCTTCATACACATGCAGTCTCAGGGTCTGGCCATACCCCAGCGTGCCTCGCGCATTGAAGGGGACCTGTGGATCATCTTCAGTCGCTTTATCACTGCTGGGCATCCCAGGCAGAATACGGGTCACCTTTTTTAAGGTGGTGAAACTGGGCATCGGCGGCACGGGGATCTTAGTGAGATCAGGCGTCAGGCGTTTGACCGTCGCACAGGCACTGAGACCGATGAGTAAGCCCATGGCTGGCAAGAAGGTTTTAGAAAAAGAAGGCATGGAAAGGAAAAGGGGTAATGGACTCAGCGCATTCGCGCCCGATTGAGACACTGGATGCCACGTCTGGAAATGACAAGGCCAACGTCAGCGACGCTGGCCTCATGTCCTGGTCAGGATAATCCTGTGCGATGAAAGCAGAGCTTAGGCCGCGAGCTTGCGCTTGCCTCCCTGCACGAGCATCTGAGCCAGTTCTGGCATGTAGCGGACGATTTCGTTCGCCAGCACTTCCAGCCGGGTGTCGGACTTCCATCCGCCACGGGAGCTGCGGTCCTTGTCGGTCATTTCCAGGCTCATGATGGTGGTAAACACCTGGGTATCGCTGAGAAGATCGGTTTGCATGGTCATCGGAGTGGAATGAGGTTAGGCGGGCAGTGGCAGGGCCACGACGTCGCCATCTTGAATCATGAACTTTCTCCGAGTCAGCAGCCCATCCTTGATCTTCGCCTCGATCGCTTGGCTGATCAGCAGCCGTGCGGCCTCAGCTGGACTGCTCCCGTATGTACCATCGAGGGTCAAATCCTCCAGATACATCTTGATCTGGGGAGTGACTGCGATGGTCATCGAGACCGAATCGAAGCTGTTTGTAGGGCGAGCCATGGGATAAAAACCCGGAATTAATGGCATTAAAACCGATCCAACTTGTTTGTTCAAGTTGGAACTGGATTATTTTGGGGTTTTAATGGGGTTAAAACCCGCTCTTTTATTTAAGATGTATTAATAATATGCGCTTTTTTGAGGCTTGGCGATGGATTTTCCTGCAAACGGCGTTCTTTTCGGCCCATGAAAAACCAACTCCTCATTTCTCTCGTGGCCGCCCTCTCTCTCAGCGCACAAGCTGACGAAGGCTGGCAGACCTGGTTCAAAGACGGTCTCGGCGATGCTAAAATCGTCAGCGGCCAAGCCACCTACACCGTCGAAAACGGCATTCTCACTGGCACCACGGTGGAGGGCAGTGGCAATACTTTCTTGGCTAAAGGCCCCTTCAAAGACTTTGAACTCCAGTTTGAGGTCAAAGTGGATAATGAACTGAATTCAGGCGTGCAGGTACGCAGCAAGCTCGCCAAAGACGGTGACCCAGCACCTGAAGGCGCTAAGGGCGACAAACCCTTGCCCGCAGGCCGCCTCTATGGGCCTCAGTGTGAGATCGCGATCAACGGCACTGCAGGTGATTTTTATGACGAAGCTCGCCGTGGCACCTGGTGGAGCATCCTCACCAAGACGGAAGCTGTCCGCAGTGACGAAGCCAAGGCCGCCTTTAAAAAGGGCGAGTGGAATCACTACCGCATCGTGGTGAAGGGCGACCACTACCAGAGTTTCGTGAATGGCGTGAAAACCGCCGATTTCACCCAGCCAGGCGATCCTGAAGGCCACATCGGCTTCCAGGTGCATGGCATCAAAAAAGGCACCGGCCCATATAAAGTACAGTGGAAGGAAGTGAAATTCAAAGCGCTGTAATCCAGGCGGCAAAGGTTCTTTTATCAGTTCTCATTTTCAGCGGAGGCAGGTCTCAGTACCTGCCTCTGTTTTTTATGCCATCTTATCTTCATGTCTGACCTCCTCGTCCACGCCCGCATGGCGGCAGAAAAAGCCTACGCACCGTATTCAAAATTCCAAGTCGGCTGTGCTCTGGAGACGGATGTTGGCGGGCTTTACCAAGGCTGCAATGTGGAGAACGCCAGCTATGGCCTGACGATCTGCGGGGAACGGAATGCGATTTTTCAAGCCATTGCCCAAGAAGGTCCCGAGATGAAAATCCGGCACCTCGCCGTTGTCTGCCTGGGCCATGAATTTCCACCCTGCGGTGCCTGCCGACAGGTGATGGCAGAGTTTTCCCTGCCGGGCGGGCTCACTAAAGTTACTTTTTTACAAGCCGGCGAGCCCGTCACACGAACGATGGCGCAACTCCTGCCAGAAGCTTTTGGCCTGTGAAGATTTAATCGGCCTGCCTGAAGTTGCACAGAGCGGCAGGCTCGTTAGACTACCTCTCTTGCCTTTTAAAAAGGCAGGTTAATCCTCCATTCCATCCATCATGTCCGACATCGCACTCGCCAAAGGTGAAAAATTTCTTGAAGATAACGCCAAAAAAGAAGGCGTCGTCGTGACCTCCAGTGGTCTTCAGTACAAAGTACTGACCGAAGGCACCGGCAAGAGCCCTTCCGCCACAGACACGGTGCTGGTACACTATGAAGGCACCCTGATTGATGGGAAAATTTTTGACAGCTCTTATAAGCGCGGTGAGCCCATCGAATTCCCTCTAAACCGTGTCATTGCGGGCTGGACTGAGGGGGTGCAGCTCATGAAGGAAGGGGCCAAACATCGCCTGTATTTGCCTTCGAAGCTTGCCTACGGCCCTCGTGGAGCTGGCCGTGACATCGGCCCGAATGAAGCCCTGATTTTTGACGTGGAACTGCTGAAAGTGCGGTAACCCCAGAGGTCTGGCCGCAAAGACTGGTTCAGCACTCATTTGACAAAGGGGGGACTCTGCGTAATCTCGCGCCCCCTGTTGCTGGGGCTAGGCTGTTTTTGACGATGCGCCGGGCCCGTTGCGAAAGGAAAATACGTTTTAGCACCCCACACGATTATGCCCAAGAGGACCTACCAAGCATCCAAGCGCACCCGGAAACGCCAGTTCGGCTTCCGCAAACGCATGAAGACTGAAAATGGCCGCGACATCCTTCGTCGCCGCCGTGCCCGTGGGCGCAAGCGCCTCATGCCAGTGGGCGTGGAAGTACATTACAAGCGCCACGTGCAGCAGCACGCCTAGTGCAGGCAGGCCCGCCCCATGCGTCTTCCCTCACGCCTTCATCTGAAGGAGTCCCGCGATTTCGCGAGGATCAAAGAGAAGGGACGCAGCCAGGCGGGCCGCTTTTTTGTCCTGGCATTGCTGCGTGATGACTCTGTCGCTGATTTTCAGTTCGGTCTGGTCACCAGCAAACGACTGGGGAAGGCGGTGGTGCGCAATCGCGTCCGGCGCCAACTGCGCGAAATCATTCGCGCTCACCGGGCAGAGATCGCTCCGGGGTGGCAGCTTGTCACCATCGCTCGTTGGCGGGCGGCTGATGCCCCTTTTTCCGAGCTGGAACAGGACTGGGTCCGTCTGGCAAAACGTCAGGGGCTACTTTTGAAACCCGCGCCTCCCACGCCATGAAATGGCTCGTCCGCATCCTCATCCGTGGTTACCAGCGCGTCATCTCACCTGTTCTTCATTTTATCGGCGGCCCGAACACTGGCTGTCGTTTTACCCCGACCTGTTCGGAGTACTTTCTGCAAGCTGTGGAAAAACACGGCATTTTTAAAGGAAGCTGGCTGGGGACCCTACGCATCATTCGTTGCAATCCCTGGGGCGGTCATGGGCATGATCCCGTGCCTCCAGTCGTTACAAAAGGAAACCGTTCCTGTCAGGGACAGACGGATATTTCGTGCTCTTGTCAGCACGGTCCAGTGGACACTGCGCCAAGCGCTGCCGATGAGACCCGGCCTTAAGTTGTCTCTTTTCTAGTCTCTTTTCACTCATCTCTTTTCTCTACAAGCATGGATCGCAAAGCCTGGATCGTCGTT
Organism: Prosthecobacter dejongeii; assembly: GCF_014203045.1. Classification (NCBI taxonomy): domain Bacteria; kingdom Pseudomonadati; phylum Verrucomicrobiota; class Verrucomicrobiia; order Verrucomicrobiales; family Verrucomicrobiaceae; genus Prosthecobacter; species Prosthecobacter dejongeii. The sequence continues at coordinate 68,117 of NZ_JACHIF010000010.1, read as the reverse complement.
ACTCTCTGTGTCATTGGCCTTGGTGTGAACCAATGGTTCTCCTTCAAAAACCAGCAGGCCTATGCGGCACAGTTGGCTCTGGCAGAGGCCAATAAACCTAAAAATACGGAGGCGCAGCCTGCCGTGCCAGGCGTGGCCACAGCCTCAACGGATGGCGCTGCCACCACCACCCCCACGCTTTCTGCTGCCAAGCCGGATGCCGTAGCCGCCGCGACGGCCAATCTGCCTGAAGAGAAGCACAGCCTCGTCTCGGGCAGCGTGACCTATCATTTCAGCAGCAAAGGTGCCGGTGTGGCCAAGGCCGTTCTGGCCGCCGGGGACAAAATCACCCTGAATGAAGTGGGCCGTAAAACGCTGGAGCCCATCGGGGCCCTGCGTCGTGAGGCCACTGGCATTGACATCGTTCCCTACAAGATCATCGAGAAGAGCGATAAAAGCGTGACTTTCGAAGGCGTGTCTGCCGATGGCATCACCATTCGCAAAGCCTACAAGCTGACCGAAGGCGAAAAGTCGGACGAGCACCTGCTGGCCCTTTCCATCACGCTCACGAATACCGGCTCCGTCCCGCACAAGTCTGAGGAATACTACCTCTACACGGGTGCCGCCTCCAGCATCAGCCCGGACGAAGTGCTGAAACCGAGTTTCTTCTGGAATGATGCCGGTGATGCAGATCACAAAGACACCCATTCTTTTGCAGGCGGTTGGTTCTCTCAGGAAAAAAATGAGCACCGCGCTAGCCATGCTCGTCTTCGTTACGGGGGTGTCATGAGCCGATTTTATGCGACGATCGTTAGTCGTGTAACCCCCGGTGGTGATAAGCCTGGGAAGATCTGGGCCACCCGTTTCCTGGTGGATCATGCGGGAGACAAATACGCCGCTTATGACTCAGCCAAACACGATTATGGCATCGAGTCCGCTCTGAGCCTGCCGCCTGTGGAACTGGCCCCGGGAGCTAGCGTAACCGAGCAGTATGAGATCTACCTAGGCCCGAAAGAGTATCACCGCCTGAGCAAGCTGGAAGGTCAACGCGACTTCATCATGTTCTACGGCATGTTTGGCTGGATCAGCAAGCCGCTGAACACCATCATGCGCTGGATGCATGATGTCAGTGGCAACTGGGGTGTCGCCATCATCCTGCTCACCCTCGTCATCCGCACGGTGCTCTGGCCGCTGCAGTCCAAGGCCCAATACTCCATGAAGCGCATGGGCATGCTGGCTCCGAAGATGAAGGAGCTTCAGGAGAAATACAAAGACGATCCGCAGAAGCAGCAGATGGAAGTCATGAAGCTGTACAAGGACTACGGCGTGAATCCCGTGGGCGGCTGCCTGCCCATGCTGATGCAGATCCCGATCTTCTTCGGCTTTTACAGCGTGCTGCAAAACGCGGCTGAGCTGCGCGGCCAGGGCTGGCTCTGGGTGAAGGACTTGTCCATCTCCGACACCATCTACACCTTCAACTTTCCCTTCTCCCTGCCGATCATGGGCACGGACTTCGACCTCAACCCACTGCCGCTGATCATGGGTGTGACCATGATCCTGCAGATGAAGCTGACGCCACAGCCCGCCACCGTGGACAAGAGCCAGAAGATCATGTTTGCCATCATGCCCTTCTTCTTCCTGTTCATCTCGTATAACTTCGCCGCTGCTCTTTCCCTCTACTGGTCCACTCAGAACCTTTTCGCCATCTTCCAGAGCCGCGTGATGAAGCTCTACATGAAAGATCCAGTCTTGGAAAAAGTGGAGCCCAAGCCCAAAGGCGCACCTTCCCAAAATCCCTTCTTCAATCCCATGAATCCGAATCAGAAGGAGAAGAAGACCAAGCCGAAAACCCCGAAACTGGGCGGCTAGTCCCTCTTTGAAAGCCCCATTTAGGCAACTGAATGGGGCTTTTTTGTGCCCTAAAGGGCAGGGGGCCTTCGGGGCGCTCCGTCGCTCTGCTAAGAATCTCCACAGTTCCTCATTGAGGCGGGCGGCAATCGGACGTACTTTCCTATCACGCGCCATGACTCCTCTCTCTCACGCCCGCCAGATTGTGGATACCATGCTGGGTTACCTCGGCTTCACGGTGAAGATTGACGAACTGGAAGGGCCTGAAGGCCCCACCCTCCAGCTCCACACGGAGGATTCTCAGCTCCTCATCGGTCGGCGTGGTGCCACCATGGAAGACATCCAGTATCTGGTGAACCGCATCCTCCAGCGCCACATCCCCCAGGCCCCGCGCATCCGGGTGGACATCGAATACTTCCGCTCCATCCGCGAAGATAAGATGGTGGAGCAGGCCCGCGAAATGGGTGAGCGCGTGCGGGCCACGGGCCAGAGCCAGACCCTGGACCCCATGAACAGCTACTACCGCCGCCTGATCCACAATGTCTTTGTGAACGATCCCGAAGTGCAGAGCGTGAGCCTGGACGGTGGAGACAGCCGTTTTAAGCGCATTTTGCTGAAAAAGCGGGGTTAGGCGGCTTGGCCTGCCTCAGCAGACGGAAAAAAGATTCTCCATATCGGTCGCTTGTGAAATTTTTCACAAATCCCGGTTGCCGCCTCCAAGCGTAGCCTGATACTGCAAAATATGGCCTCCGCTGTTCAGTATCTCCCTGGCAAAGAACCGCACTCACGTGAGAAGCGGCTCATTTTCAAAAACATTGACCGTGTCGGTTACGATCCGTCTATCGAATGTTACCTGAACGACGGCGGGTATGAGCAGCTCAGGGTGGCGTTGAAGATGGAGAAGACCGCCATCATCAATGAAGTCAAAACTGCAGGACTGCGCGGCCGTGGCGGTGCAGGTTTCCCCACCGGTGTGAAATGGGGCTTCATCCCGCCCACGAACACCAAGCCCGTCTATCTCATCTGCAACGCGGATGAATCTGAGCCCGGCACTTTCAAGGACCGCTACATCCTGCACCAGGACCCGCACCAGTTGGTGGAAGGCATGGCCATCGCCTGCTTCGCCACAGGGGCCAAGTTGGCCTACATCTACATCCGTGAAGAGTTCCCTTACGCCGCCAAGATCGTTGAAAAAGCCATCGCTGAAGCCCGTGCTAAAGGCTTCCTGGGCAAGGACATTCTGGGGTCCGGTTTCGACTGTGAAATCTACGTGCACCGTGGTGCCGGTGCTTACATCTGCGGCGAAGAGACCGGTTTGATCGAGTCCCTGGAAGGCAAGCGCCCGTACCCGCGCATCAAGCCTCCTTATTTCCCGGCAGCTTTGGGCCTGTACATGTGCCCTACCATCGTGAACAACGTGGAGTCCCTCTGCCATGTGAAGCACATTATTCAGATGAGCGGTGCGGAATATGCCAAGCTGGGCACACCGAATAACACCGGTACCCGGATTCTATGCGTGAGCGGCGACGTGCAAAAGCCCGGCTACTACGAAGTGGAAGTGGGCAAGGTGACCATGGGCGAAGTGATCAACGACCTCTGTGGTGGCCTCAAGCCTGGCCGCAAGCTCAAGGCCATCATCCCTGGCGGCAGCTCCTCCAAAGTCCTGCGTGCCGATGAGAAATTCAAACTCAAGGATGGTCGTGAACTCACCATCACGGACATCCCGATGGATTTCGACACCATGGCCGCTTGCGGTTCTATGGCTGGATCCGGTGGCGTCATCATCATGGATGACAGCCGCAGCATGACTTGGGTCATCAACAACCTGAATAACTTCTACGCCCACGAATCCTGTGGCCAGTGTACTCCCTGCCGCGAAGGCAGCCTGTGGATGAAAAAGATCAGCGACCGCATCGTCGCTGGCACTGCCAGCCCGGATGACGTGGACACCCTGGAAAGCGTGGCCAACCAGATCGAAGGCAAGACCATCTGCGCCTTTGGTGAAGCTTGTTCTTGGCCGACCCAGAGCTTCATCAAGAAATTCCGCGAGGAACTCACCTCGAGCTGCAAACCTGAACTCGCTGGCAAGATCGTCTCCGAAGAAGGCCTCGTTGCCGCTGCCAATCTGGCGATGAAGTAACGAGCCGACTCTGAGTCCGCTGATAGAATCAAAAAAGGGTGAAGGCACTTGTCTTCACCCTTTTTGTTAGGTGTTCTGATCTGCGCACCTGAAGCCATCATTGTTTGTCAGGCTTGAGCTTGCATCCTTTTCCCGAATGGCATTACCCTATCGAGGTGAATTCAGTGCCCGCAGATCCGAAGAAGTCGAAGACGTGGAGGGCATTCAAATGGGGCGCTGCTGTTCTCGGTTGCTTGTTCGTGATCAGCCTTTTCGTGCCCCGTTCGGCTCCGACGGGCCATGAACGTCCTGAAAGTCCTAAGTGGGTGAGCAAACGCATGCTGGACCTGAAGGAGTCCGTTGAGCGCTTTCGACGAGAGTACGATCGTTTTCCAGTGTTGGGCCACAGCCAGACGCTCGATCTGGAATTGCGATCTGACGGAGTCTTTGTCGCAGCTCTGTTAGGGCGTTCTAAATCGCTCAATCCTAAAGGCCTGCCTTTTTACAAACCCTCACTGGCAAAAAATTCCATGAATGGTCTTCAAGATTTGTCCGGTGGCACCTCGGACGATCCTGCGGACTTGAGCGTGCTCGATGCGTTTGGCGAAAGGTATTATGTGCTTCTGGACTTAGACAGGGATGGCAGGCTTGTAGATCCTCAATCAAGGGGAACAGACAACCCAATCTACCTGGAGACAACCATCGCCATCTATTCCTCCGGCGCAGACAATGATCCAAAGACGTGGGAGGATAACATTACCAGTTGGGAGTGATTTTGAGTAAGAGCGGGGTGGGTGCCCGAACCGGTTTTTCTCGACTCGGGCGAACTCGTTTCGGTAATCTCACTTTATGCCTCAATGGGAAGGGAAGACATCTATGCTACCGAGCAGAAATTGCTTGGGATGGTTGATGCTTGTCCTGGTGATTTCGTCACCTCTTTTTGTGATTTTTCTATATCGTGATGCGGAGCAGTCCATCCTCCAAACAAAGGGAATGATGAAGGTCACCAGTGTCGCGATTGGGCATTTTAGGACTGAATACAACACCTTTCCTATTTCATCGAAATCTGAGGACAAAGATGTCAGCCTTCGATCCGGCGGGCCACTTCTAGCGGCTTTGATGGGAAACGATAAATCCCTCAATCCGAGAGGGATCCAATTTGTGGATCTGCCCTTTGCCAAACCTGAGCGCTCCGGCCTAATCCAAGAAGCAGATCAGTGGCGTTTGGTGGACCGCTGGGGCGAGATGTTTTATATCTCACTGGACACCAACTATGATAACCGATTGGTCAACCCGGCCCAGCAAGTGCCCTCGAAATGGTTTCCGTGGGTGAAGGTGCCTCTTCCTCCTGCCATTTTAAATGCTTCTTCTGCCATCTACTCCTCCGGTCCAGATCGGGATCCAACAACCTGGGCGGATAACATCACAAGCTGGCGATGAATGAGGCTGTGACATCCTTGTTGGCACCTTGGCAGCGCTACCGCATGACCCGCTTCCTGGTCTTTTTGTGGTTGGTTTTGGTTTTTGCCTTTGGAACTCTGATGTGGAGTGGGAACATGCTATTGCCTTGGCAAGGGCGTTTGCTAGCGGCTTCAATCGTCGGGATTGTGGCGGGCACTTTGGGGTTGGCCGTGGCGGGGGTTTGGATATTCCTTGGAATGCCTGGCTGTGCCGTCGCTCAGGCAAGGGAAGCGTCAGAATGGCCTGGCTGTGGATGGGCCTGCCCTGCTGGTTCATGATCGGTTTGTGCTTGTGCCTGGTTTCCCTGTTCACGGTTCCTTCACTTCAACCGACGTTTTTTGAAAGAAGCACGGGTAGGAAGTGGCCTGCCAACGCTCGTCTGTTGGCGAGCGGGCACACGTTTTTACTCGCCAATTCCAAGCGCTTTTGGTTTTTCGAGAGTGAGCCTTCAGCCTTCGATGCATTTCTTCAGCGTGGGAACTGGCCGCGCATCGAAGAGGACGATTTACGATGGGATATCGTCTCGCGAGGTTTCCCTTGGCGGCTTGTCCACGTGAACGATTCCCCCAACTGGGTGCCTGCGGAATTCTGGTGTTGGGAGGCCGATAAAGAGGCAACTCAGGGGCCCTTTGGCCCCCTATACTTGATCACAGATCAGGACCACCGCCGCTGGTGCGTCTGGTATGATGGATATTGACCAAGGGTTGTCTTGTCCACAAAGTCCCTCGCCACCCTAGGTCAGCACTTTGTAGATAACGTAAGAGAGGGCGGAAGTGACGGGAATGGTGAGCACCCAGGCCCAGACGATTCGCTCGACGAGGCTCCAGCGGATGGAGTTCCAGCGCTTGGCTGCGCCCACACCCATGATGGAGGTGGTGATCGTATGCGTGGTGGAAACGGGCATGCCTAAGTGCCCTGTGACGGCCAGGATCGTGGCCGCTGTGGTCTCGGCAGCAAAGCCGTGAACGGGCTTCATCTTCACCATCTTATGGCCCAGGGTCTTGATGATGCGCCAGCCACCCGCCCAGGTGCCTGCGGCCATGACGAGGGCGCAGGTGATTTTTACCCAGCTCGCCACTTCAAACTCGGGGGTGCGGAGAAAGCCCAAAATGCTAGGCACATTATCCAGCGTGCCTGCTGTGGTAGCCGTGAAGAGGGTGAGCGCGATGATACCCATGGTTTTCTGGGCATCCGCAAAGCCGTGGCCAAAGCCCATGTAGGCGGCAGAGACAATCTGGAGCTTAGCAAACACGGTGTTGATGGTGTGTGGACGCCAGTTGCGGATGAGCCAAAAAAGCAGCCCCATCACAATGAAGCCGACCACAAAACCCAGCACTGGAGAGGTGATCATGGGGATGACCACTTTGTGGAAAATGCCGTCCATGGTCACAGCGCCTGTCTTGGCATCCACCTTCGCCTTAGACCAAATGAGAACATGCCAGTTTCCATTGGCCGAAGCCAGGGTGGCACCGCAGAGCCCGCCGATGAGGGCGTGGCTGCTGCTGCTAGGGAGGCCGAAATACCAGGTGAGGAGATTCCAGATGATGCCCCCGAGCATGGCGCAGAGGATGGTCATGGTGGTGACGTGGGCGATATCCACCAGGCCAGCGCCGATGGTCTTAGCCACGGCAGTGCCCCAAAAAGCGCCGATCAAATTGGCCGTGGCTGCTAGGGCGAGTGCCTGACGTGGAGTGAGTACCTTGGTGGAGACCACGGTGGCGATGGCATTGGCAGTGTCGTGAAAGCCATTGATGTATTCAAAGGCCAGCACCACCAGCAGCACCACCAGGAGCAGGATGAGAGCAGAAGTCATGCGCGGGGGGCGGATCAGGAATACTTCAGCACGATGTGGGACACCACATTGCCAGCGTCGCGGCAGCGGTCATACACCTTTTCCATGAGCTCATAGAGATCCTTGAGCATGATGGTTTGGATGGGGTCGCGCTGGCCGGCGTAGAGTTCCTTCAGCAGGCCCATCATGAGTTTATCCGCCTCACCCTCAATGTGCTGCAGCTTGGCGTTCATGTCCTTCACACGTTCCAGGTGCAGTTTTTTTCGCAGTTCTTTAACGATGTTCAGCACCGTGGTGGTGGCCTCTTCCATCATCTGAAGGTGGCGGCTGAAGTCCACATCTTGAAGGCGACCCCCGGTGATGATGACGCGCTCGGCAATTTTCTCGACCGTTTTGGGGATTTTGTAGAGAACGTTGGAAAGGGCTTCGATGTCTTCGCGCTCCAGTTCAGTGACGAAGGTGCGGCAGAGTTCTTCGTTGATCTGCTCGGTGATCTTTTTGTCCTTCCGGCGCGTGAGGATCAGTTCATCCAGGTTTTGGGTGGCGACGGGCTGGGCGAGAAGTTTCCCCAAGGCCTGGACACTGTGCAGGGCCTCTGCGGCGCTGGCTTCCAGCAGGTCGTAGAAGATGTCGTTTTTGCCAAAAAGCTTCTGCAGGGAGATCATGGGTAAGGTCGGGGAGTCCGTTGCGATGAACGGGTCCCCCAAGATGGAGCAGAGCCGATGGAATGTGTCAAATCTGTAACGCGGAGCAAATCAGCGATGTGTGTGTGGATTCTGTGTTTCCACGCATGAAAATCAGCACTTCCAAATGATCATGACCGCTCAGTAGCGGCCGGGCAGACGCGCACTTTGTCAATGCGCTGACGATCCATGTCAGCGACCTCGATCTTGCGTCCTTGCCAGTCGAAAGATTCCCCCTCAGCAGGCACGTGGCCGAGGATGTGCATCACAAATCCAGCCACTGTGCGGTAGTCATCGTCATCGAAAGAGGCGGGAAGGGGGATGCCGGTAATGCTGGCGGCTTCTTCCATTTCCATCTGGCCGTCCACCAGCCATGATCCATCGTCCAGTTGTCGGCCACCGGGGGCATTAGGGCTGGGTTCATTCGGCATGGTGCCAAGGATGGCCTCCATCATGTCATTGAGGGTGATGAGGCCTTGCATGGCACCAAATTCATCAATGACGAGAGCTTGATGGCGGTTGTTTTTGCGGAACTGCTCAATGATCCGCGCTGCGGGCATGGACTCGGGGACGAAGAGCGGCATCACGAGGAGGGACTGCAAATCGTTGGCTGAGAGATTTTCTCCAGCTTTCCACAGCGTTTTCACCGAGATCATGCCAAGAACATCATCGCGGGTGCCTTGATAGACAGGGAAATAAGAGTGGCCGCTTTCGATCATGCGCCGGCGATTTTCTTCAGGGCTGTCGGCCAGGTTGATCCAGACAATCTGGGGCTTTGGCGTCATCAGATCCGCCGCTGTCAGTTCATCCAGTTCCAATACACTTTCCAGCATGTCCTTTTCGTGGCTTTTTAAGGCCCCTGTTCGGTGGCCTTGGATGATGGATGCGCGCACCTCCTCCTCTGACATCACGGCTTCCTCCCCAGGCTTGACGCCAAACAGGCGCACAAGGGCATCGCTGGAAAAGTCCAACAGTCGGACGATCGGGGATGCCAGTGAAGAAAGTCGTGTCATGGGCCCAGCCAGGGCCGCTGCCCATTGCTCAGGGGCATGAATGGCCAGACGTTTCGGCAGCAACTCTCCCACCACCACGCTGAGGAAGGTGATGATGGAAACGACAATGACCATGCTCAGAGTAGGAGCCCACTGGCCTAGCCAGGGGACCACGGCCAAAAGAGGTTCGAGCTCACGTGCAAGGCCTGCGCCGCTGGCGGCACCTGCGATGATGCCGACTAACGTGATACCTACCTGTACCGTGGAAAGAAAAATGCCTGGGTCCGCCTGCAACTCCAGAGCCCGGAGGGCACTCTTCTGGCCTTCCTGCGCCATCATTTCCAGTCGAGTGCGCCTTGCGGAGATGAGGGCTGTCTCAGCCATGGCAAAAACGCCATTGAGCAGCAGCAGACCCAAGAGGATGAGAAGTTCAGTCAAAATGCCAGACATAAGATGAAGGGATACTTAGGAAGCCGGTCAGGGGATGCAATCAGAGACGCAATCATCCATGCTTCCCCTGTGGAACTTGTCATTCGGATGCATGAACCTTTGAACGGCAGTTGATTTCCATGGCGAGCGCGTCTAGTTCCGCCCGATGACGGATAACTTGAAGATTTTAAGTGGATCAGCACACCCGGAACTGGCGCGCCTGATTTGTGAAAATTTGGGCACCAAACTTTGCGAGGCCACCCTCACGACCTTCCCAGATGGTGAAACCTTTGTGCAGATCCATGAGAACATCCGTGGCAGCGATCTTTTTATCGTCCAGCCCACCTGTCCACCCACCAACCAGAATTTGATGGAGCTTCTCATCATGGTGGATGCCGTTCGCCGTGCCAGTGCCCACCGCATCACGGCCGTGTTGCCCTTTTTTGGTTATGCTAGGCAGGATCGCAAAGACCGTCCACGTGTGCCCATCACGGCCAAATTGGTGGCTAACCTACTCGTGGCCAGCGGTGTGAACCGTGTGCTGACGGTGGATCTCCATGCTGGTCAGATCCAGGGTTTCTTCGATATCCCGGTGGATCATCTGTATGCCGGGCCTGTGCTGATGAAGGCCATCAAGGAACGTCAAATTGAGGACCTCGTTGTCGTTTCGCCGGATGTTGGCGGTATCAAAATGACCCACGCCTATGCCAAAGCGCTGAAAGCTCCCATGGCCATCGTGGCAAAAAATCGCGTGAGCGCTGAAGAAGTGGAGGCTCTCAATGTCATCGGTGACGTGAATGGAAAAAATGTGCTTCTGGTGGATGACCTCACGGAAACCGCAGGGACATTGACGGCTGCCGCCGAACTGCTGTTGAAACACGGGGCCAAGGCCATCTACGCAGGCGTTTCACACGCGGTGCTTGGAGAAAAGGGCCATAACCGCATCTCCAAATCGCCGATTTTGGAGCTTTTTTCCACCAACTCAACCCCCCAGGCTCAGGGGGAAAAAGTGACGACTTTGGACATCGCGCCGTTGCTTGCGCAGGCGATTCGACGCATTCACGACAACGAGTCCGTCACATCTCTCTTTGACATCTGAAAATCGCCGTGTATCCTCACGGCCCTTTTCCCCTCTAACATACTGTTCAGAAGAACTTACGGACATGGCTAAAATCCTCGACATCATCGCACAACCCCGCAGCAGTGAAGGCACTGCTGCCGTCAACCGCCTGCGCAAGGCTGGTTCCATCCCAGCGGTGGTTTATGGTCGCAAGACTCCTCCTGCCAATGTGCAGGTGAATGCCAAGACCTTCACTAAGCTGCTGGAAAGCAGCGCTTCTGACAACATCCTGGTCAGCCTGAAGATTGATTCTGCTGAGCAGTTGGCCCTCGTCCAGGAAGTGCAGCACGACCACCTCCGTGGTGGCATCCTGCACGTGGACTTCCACGCCATCGCCATGGACGAAGAAATCCACGCTGAAGTTCCTCTGAACCTGACCGGCGAATCCCCAGGCGCAAAGGCCGGTGGTCTCATCGAAGCCATCCACCACAATCTGGAAGTGCGCTGCCTTCCAAAGGACCTTCCTGAAGGCATCGTGGTGGACATCTCTGACCTCCAGGTCGGTAAAGCCATCCACGTGGGTGACATCAAGCTCCCAGAAGGCGTCCGCGCTAAGTTGGCTGACGATGTGGTCGTCATCATGTGCGAAGAGCCAAAGGTGGAGCCTGAAGCTCCTGCCGCTGCCGCCCCTGCTGCCAAGGGTAAAGCTCCTGCTGCTAAGGCTGCTCCTGCCGCCAAAGCCGCCGCTAAGAAGTAACCCCTGTCCGGAGTCTGACTCCAGCCGCCTACGGTGCCCGGTGATGAAACAGCTCTCCGCTCCGCTGGCGGCCTGAAACCCAGGCTCATCATTGGACTTGGGAATCCTGGGATAGATTACCGCGATACTCGTCACAACATTGGTTTTATGGTGGTGGATGAGTTAGCGCGGCTTTCGGGAGTCTCCTTCACGGAGGAAAAACGCTGGCATGGTTGGGTCGCCAAGATTCCTGGGGCCCTCCTGCTGAAGCCAACGACCTTCATGAATGATAGCGGACGTAGTGTGCAACTGGTGAGCCAGTTTTACAAAACCTCCGTTCAGGAACTCCTCGTGATCTACGATGATGTGGATCTCCCGCTAGGTCGCATGAGAATGCGCCTCGCAGGTTCCGCCGGAGGTCACAACGGGCTCAAATCCATGATCCGCTCTTTGGGGTCAGATGCCTTTCCTCGTTTGAAGTTAGGCATTGCAACTCCTTCGGGCCGCCCAGCGGGTGAACGGCTCGTGGGTCATGTGCTTGGAAAATTTCGTGAAGACGAGCGTGCAGAACTCGCCATCATGATTCAGCGTGCTACAGATGCCGTCCGCCTCGCCTGTCAGTCTGGGCTGGAGACCGCAATGAATCTTTTCAACCGCAAAGAAGAACAACCTTAAACCTCAACAAGAATACACCACCGATGAAGCGTAAATACGAAGCCATGATCGTCCTCGACATGAAGGGCAAAGAAGAATCCGTCGAAGAACTCGTCAGCGGCATCGGCCGTGAGATGGAGAAGTCCGGCGTGAAGCTTGAGCAGATTGACAAGCTCGGCAAACGCAAGTTTCCCTTCAACCCACGCCACGTCGAGAGCGGCTATTTCGTGAACTACCAGATCGAAGCTGACAATGCCGGTCTGGACAGCATCCGCGCTAAGTTGAAGCTGCATGACAGTGTTTATCAGCAGTATTATCAGCGCCGCTAATCGCGGGTTGAGTCGCTTTTAAATTCCCCTATTGAACCTCGGCCTAGCGTGCATTCGCTGAGCCGGGGTTTATTGTTTAAAGCGGGGGCTCAAGCAGTGGTTAAAGTCAGGCTTGCACCGTTGCGCAGAACGAGAACGTTCGGTTCTCATGGTGAACCCCGCACCCTCTCAATACCTGCACACTGTCATGCTGCGACGTGAGGAAGTGCCGGGTTTTGAAAATTACCCTTTTGATATTCCAGCCGTTCGTCATTTGGAGTCTCTGGAATTGCACCCCAAAGTGACCTTTTTTGTAGGCGAAAATGGGTCTGGAAAATCCACTTTGTTGGAGGCTATCGCAGAGAAGTTGGGCTTCAGCATGGAGGGAGGAACGAAGAACACGAACCTGATGATGCACGAGTATCGCTCGGAGCTGACTTCGAAGATCACACTTTCCCGGAGTCACCTTCACCCCATGGATGGCTTTTTTCTCAGGGCAGAGAGTTATTACAATTTTGCCACGTTGATGGATGAGCTGGGTCACTGGTCTTACGGAGGAAAAAGCCTGCATGAGCAGTCGCACGGAGAGTCCTTTTTTGCCACGCTCGCGCATCGGCTCGGCGGTCATGGAATCTACCTTTTTGATGAGCCTGAGGCGGCGTTATCTCCTCAGCGGCAGATGTCTCTGCTCGTGCGGATGCATGATCTCATCGGGGAGTTTTCGCAGTTCATCATCGCGACGCATTCCCCCATTCTCATGGCCTATCCAGAGGCTTGGATTTATGAGTTCAGTGAGGACGGAATCAAGCGAGTGGCCTATGAGGACACGGAGCATTATCAAATCACCAGCCGATTCATGCGGGATCCCCACGGCATGATGCAGCGGCTTTTGGACCCGCCTGACGAGCTGAACTTAAAGGGTTGAATCAGGTCCCTCGGGTGTTGCCAAAGAGCTCAATATGAAGCCGAGGGCTGAGGCGGTAGCCGTGGGTGAGGCAGGCTTTCACCAACAGGTCATACCGCGTGCGCATCGCCTCCAGGCTTGTGCCTTCGGGCATGAGCAGAATTTTTTCTGGCGGGATGGGAATGCCAATGGACCTGATGACCTCCTGCGCCTCAAAGAGATCCGCTTCACTCGAAATGACGAACTTGAGCTGGTAGTCCCGTGAATGCTCTAGCCATTGACGAAGGATGGCTGGTTGCAGGCGGGTTTCCTGATGACGCGCTAACCACGCTGCCCCTGCTTTTTCCAGGCTCGGGACAGAGTTTGCCAGTTTCGGGCTAAGGGAGGCGAGATCAATGGGAAGGGCAGGGGGCTGCACCGTGCCGGCGGTTTCAATGGTGATGTGTTTGCCTGCATCCCTCAACTGATGAAGAAAAGTGTGAATCTCTTTGGCCACCATGGGTTCCCCTCCGGTCACCACAACGTAACGGGTGGGGTGGAGCATGACTTCCGTCAGGATAGCGGCGAGGCTCATGTCAGGTCCCTCCGGTGACCAAGATGCATAAGGCGTATCGCACCAGGTGCAGCGCAGGTTGCAGCCAGAAGTGCGCACAAAAACCGAAGGTACCCCCGTGAGTGAACCTTCTCCCTGCACGGAATAAAAAATCTCTGAGATGCGCATGAATCTTCAAAATAGCGTGGAGTCGAGTTGGCACAAGGGGGACGCAATCAGCGGGATCTTGGGGCGTGGGATGTTAGTCGCCTTTAAGAGGATAAAACGTAAAGGCGGCCCCCTCTTGCCACATGAGAAACGCCGTCTAGTTTCTTTCATGCCCGCCCGTTTTTGGCCTCTCTTTTTTATCTTGCTCACATCCTGCCTCAGCAGTTGCGCTTCGCGGAAAAAAGTATGGGATTATGAATACAGCCGTGGCAAGACGGCTGTGGTGGTGGGAGGTAAGGCTGTGCCTCCAGCAGGGCTGCCTGCTCCTGTTATGCGGGCAATCAGTGCGGGAAATCGCATTGCGGGGCTACCTTATAAATTCGGCGGCGGCCACCGTTCCTTTGTGGACTCGGGTTATGACTGTTCGGGCACGGTTTCTTATGTGTTGCATGGAGCGGGTTTTCTGAACAGTCCTGGCACTTCCAGCAGTCTGCGCAGTTATGGAAAAGCTGGCGAGGGCAAGTACATCACCGTCTATTCACGCAATGGGCACACCTTTATTGTGGTGGCCGGGCTGCGCCTAGACACTGGCTACAATGGTGAAAGGAAAGGGCCTCGTTGGTCGAATAAATCGCGCCCGATGAAGGGCTATGTGGCGCGACATCCGCCAGGATACTAAAAACGGCTTCTGTTAAGGTGATTCTGAATCGTTCCAGGCCCTCGAAATTAGGCAAACCGGGGGATTTTCTGTGTTTCTTCTGGGTCATCAATCAGATCGTTCGTGACAAAAAAAGTGCTGTTGGTAATCTCGGCTTCCTTTTTCACGAAAAATGTCTGGTTATTGCCCTGTGATTCAACGTCTTCGGATTATCTTTGATCATTCCTCCCCGGAGTGCGTGTCAGAAACGTGATTGTTCTGTTCAGGTCCACCATGATTTACTCGTCTTTGTCTGCCATGCGAAACGCACTTTGCTTTGCTCTTGTCCTTGTTTCTGGGCCTCAATTGATCGCCCAGGCCCCACCGCCTGCAGCCCCAGCTGCCCCCGGGGCACCAGCTGCACCTACGGGTGCTTTGAATATTCAGCAGGAGACGGAGGCCCTCATGTCTGAGGCCATGCGTCTTTTCCAAGAGGCAAAATATCCTGAGGCGCTTTCGAAGATTGATCAGGTGAAGAAAAACCTGAATAACAAGCCCTTTGCCCAGGTGCTCTTCATCGAAGGGGCCGCGTACTTCAATCTCAATGAGTATGACAAGGCTATCGCTGCCTTGGAGGAATACATCAAGTCTTTCCCAGAAGGTGAACAGCTCAGCGCGGTGAAGATGGCGCTCGGGCGCAGTTACATCAATAAAGGGGATGCTGACAAAGGCATCACCATCCTCAAGGAGGTCGTCGCGCAGTCTCCCGACCTCAAATCCGAAGCAGGTCTTTTCGTGGCAGAAGCTTTGAAAAAACAAGATAAGGTGGATGAGGCGCTCGCTGTCTTAAAGTCGGTTCTTGAAGGTGGTATTCGTAGCTCCGAAGCTATCCAGGCGGCCATGATGGCAGCGGACCTACATGTCGCCAAAGGTGACCTGGATGCCGCAGGTGAGCTCATGGAGAAGGTCAAAGGCTTCGCCACGGGTGGGGATAATGTGGCCCAGATGAACAACATTTATCTGCGTTTAGGTGACCAGATGCTGGAGAAAAAAAGCTTCCGCGAAGCTCTCGGGGCTTACCAGTTTGTGCGCCGTAAAAGCGAGATCACCCGTCTCCAAAAAGACGTGATTGCTAAAATCGAACAGAGTCTGAAAACGCCAGGCAAAGGGCCGATCAAGGGCACCAAGGAAGAGCTCGATGAGAAGCTCAAAACCAACAATGGATTGCTGGAAGAGATCGAAAAACGCACCGACTACGATGCTTCTCTTTATTACCGCTTGGGCCGCTGTTACTTTGAAATGGGGCGTTTCTGGGAGTCTCTTTTGGCGTTTGATGTCATCGTGAAGGAGTTCAAGGAATTCCCTCAGCGTGACCGCTGCGTCTTCGGCATGATCATTGCCAATGCCCAGCTCAAGCGTGTGAAGTCAGCCCGCAAACTTTGCGAACGCTACATCAATGATTTTCCGGATGGTGCAGATTTAGGCACGGTATCGGAAATGTTCGGCATGCTTGCTTATGAAAATGGTAAGCTGCAAGAGGCCGCGGATGCCTTTAACAAAGCTGAAGGTTTTCCCAAAGCCGACAAGGAGCGCCTGCGCTTTCTGCGTGGAAACGTGCTGTTTGAAATGCAGCGTTTTGACGATGCGCGGACCACTTTTGAACTTCTGCTGAATGAGTTTCCAGACTCCGCTTACAAGGATGACGGCCTGTATCGCATCGCTCTCATTTACTTCTATCAGAATGACTCGATCAATACCACGAAGGCACTGAATAACTACATGAAGGAAAACCCGAAAGGGCAGTATGTCGTGGATGCTCGTTATCGTCTGGCTTTCATCAAATTTCAAAGTCGCGACGTGGACAATGCGATGGCAGACTTGGAAAGCATCATCAAGGATGCCCCGAATGACCAGAACATCGGCCAAGTGCACAGTTTGTTAGGCGATGCCTACAACCAAAAAGGGGATTATGACAAAGCCTTGGCCAATTTCGCCGCAGGCGTGGATAAGGCCAAGTCTGAAGATGTGCTGACCTACGCCATGGACCAAGCTACGGATCTCTACGCGGGCACGGGCAAGTGGAAAGAGCTGGGGGACATGTGGCAAAAATACCTCAATACGCACAAGGACAACGAAGAGCAGGAGCTCAAGGCTGTGCTGTGGATCTCCCGTGCTCGAGTGAAGGAAAATAAGATTGATGAGGCCAAACAACTTCTCGCGACCGCCATCAAACCTAAAATTGGAAACCCTGCGAATGAGCAAGTGGAAGGTCTCATTCAGCAGTTGGTTAGCTTAGTCGCGCCGAAGCGCCGCCGTCCAGCTGCGCCTGTGGAAGGTGCCCCAGCAGCACCTGCGGAGTTGACTCACGAACAGGTGGAAAAGCAACTCGAAGAACTGATTACTCCACCTCAGGCAGGCATGAATGGCACTGCCCAAATGCGCATTCTTTTTGCCAAAGCCTGGCTCGCCAAAGTGATGCGTGAACCCGTCAAAGCGGAGAAGCTTTTTGCCGTCATTATTGAGGTTGCTAAGCCTGAAGACCTAAGCCCAATGTTATTGGCCACGGTGGGTGACAATGCGCGCACAAAGGGTGATCTAGACAAGGCAGCTGGCTGCTACAATCGCCTGAACGAATTCTATAAAGAGACTGAGTATGCCGATGGTGCTGCTGTGGGTCTGGCAGAGATCGCATACGCCAAGGGTGAGTTCGATAAAGCTTTGGAGTTGTTCACTTCGGCTATCGAAGGTTATGCTGCGAGCTCACGCTTGCTTGATGCAACTCTGGGGAAGGCGAAGACGCTCTTCAAACTGAAGAAGTATGACGATGCCAAGAAATTGTATGTGCAGATCCTCAACACGAAAGAGTGGCGCGGTGAGGCGCATGCGACCTCCCTTTTCATGCAGGGAGAGATTGAGTTCGCTAACCAGAAGTGGGGTGAAGCTATTCCCTTCTATCAGCGCGTTTTCATTGCTCATCAAAAGTGGAAGAGTGTGATGGCTCAGTCCTACGTGCAGTGTGCGCGGGCTTTCATCAAGTTCAACCGCCCGGCAGCTCCGACTGAAACGCCGCCGCGTCAGTATTCAGATCGTGAAGCTGCTAAACTGCTGCTCATCGAGATGACCAAGCGTCAGGACCTGAAGGATCTGCCAGAAATGAAGCAGGCCGAACAAGAACTTTCCAAGCTTTGATCCCTGTCCTTGTGAACTCTTATTCTCCTCACATTTCCATGTTTCGTCATACCCTCATTCTTCTGGCGACAGTGCTGCTCTCAGGCGCAGCGTTCGGCCAAGCCATCGTGCTCAAAGATGGCACACGCATTCCTGATACCGAATTCACCATGGATGGTGACAAGATCGTTCGCACGATTAAGATCGGTGATAAGTCTGCGACCACCGTTTTGCCGTGGCAGAATATCGCTTATCTAGATTGGCCTGAGCCAGTGGAATTACTTGAGGCCAAAAACCTCATGGCTCAAGCCAAGTCCGAAGAGGCTTTGGCCCTTTTGAAGAAGTCGCTCGATTTCTTCCAAAAGTTCGAAAAGGTGGAAGGTAACTGGTACCAACCTGTTTTCTTCGCTTACGTGGAAACCTTGAGCCAAGCGGGCAAGTTCGAAGAGACCATCAAGCTGATTCCCTTGCTCAAGACGCTGCCTCTGACGGCAGAACAGAAGATGTCTCTGCGCATTATTCAGTTGGATATTGATCGCCAAACTTCCTCCGAATACACCTCGATTCTCGATGAAGCCGAAAGCATCCTCTCGGATACCAATGACTCAGGTGTCGGAGCTTCCATCTGGATGATCATTGCCGACATCCACGCCAAAAAGAAGGAATGGGAAAAGGCTTTGATGGCTTATCTGCGCATTCCAGTTTTTTACGGCACCCAAATGCAGCGTGTCCCAGATGCAGAACTCAAAGCGGGTCAAATGCTAGCCAAGATGAAACGTTATGAAGACGCCCAGGCTCTCTTCACCCGTATTTCCGATTCCTACAAAGGCTCTGCCATTGCTGATATAGCAGCCAAAGAAAAGGCTGCCATCAACGGCATGAAAAATGAGCCCGAAGAGGAAGCTGAAGAATCTGCCGAAGGCGAAAAAACCGAAAAAGCCGCTCAGTAATTACCCTTTCTTTAAACGAATCCCAACCTACCCACTGCCTCCCATGCACACCCGCAATAACCCCTCTATGATCCAGACCTTTTTCCGTGGCTTCGTCCGTCTTAGCGCCTGCGCCATGCTGCTCGCCGGCAACCTGATGGTGGTAGCTCCCATGCACGGCCAAGAGCCTGCTGCTGCCCCTGCTGGAGAAGCCGCTGCCGCCGCTCCTGAAGTGCATCAGCACACCCTCATGGACCGCTTCCGCGAAGGTGGCTGGGTGATGTATCCGCTGACCCTTTGCTCCGTCGCACTCGTGTGGCTGACGGTGGACCTTTGGATGCGTACCGCACTCAAAAGCATGGCCCCTCCTGCCCAGGTAGGTCAGGTGCAGGATCTTTTCCGTGCGGGTGATTACGTCGGTGCTTACCAGTTTGCTAAAAACAACAATTCCTACTTTGCCGATGTGACCCGTGTGGGCCTGAGCTTCGTGGGGGAAGGTCAGAACGCTGTCGAAGAAGCATTGTTCTCTGAACTGAACAAGACCAACGCCACCATCCAGACTCGCATCAACTACCTTTCGGTGTTGGGTGTTTGCACTCCGATGATCGGTCTGGTCGGCACCGTGACGGGGATGATGAGCGCCTTCGCAACGCTGGGCACCAGTGGTGTGGGTGATCCTTCCAAGCTCTCTGGCGCTATCGGTGAGGTGCTTGTGGCTACGGCTTCGGGTCTGGCTG
Source organism: Prosthecobacter dejongeii (assembly GCF_014203045.1). Taxonomy (NCBI): domain Bacteria; kingdom Pseudomonadati; phylum Verrucomicrobiota; class Verrucomicrobiia; order Verrucomicrobiales; family Verrucomicrobiaceae; genus Prosthecobacter; species Prosthecobacter dejongeii. The sequence goes on along the minus strand of NZ_JACHIF010000010.1, from coordinate 48,981 downwards.
TGGCTGTGCCTGCTTTCATGGTGTTCTACATTCTGCGCAATCGCCTTCAGGGCTCCATGCACGGTCTGCAGGAAATCATCAGCTCTCTGTTCCGTAAGATGCCTTACGAGCATCTCAAAGACGCTCACGTGGGTGAAGAAGAGTTCTACGCTGCGCTGCCAAACTGGGTGGCTGGTGGCAACGATGGCGCAGCCGTCGCTGTGGCTGTGTAATCGGATTTTTCATTCTGTTGGTTAACCTTAACCTGATACTCTTATGGCTGGAGGAGGAGGCGGTGGAGACGGTGAACCGGAGTTCCAAATTGCTCCGATGATTGACGTGCTGTTGGTGCTGCTCATTTTCTTTATGAGCATCACCTCGGCGCAGGTCTTGAGAATTGACAAAGACATCAAGCTGCCTGTGGCGGCCGATGCGAAGAAGAAGGAGGACAAGAACACCATGTTCGAGGCCGCCATCAACGTTCGCTGGATCGCTGCTCGGCAGGAGTCTAAAATCAAGCTCGACGACCGTGAGATGGAGAATGAGGAGATCGTGAACACGCTCACTCAACGCAAAAACAGCAATCCTACCTACCGGGTCGTCATTCGCGGAGATCGCGATGTGCCTGCGGTGGAGATTCAGAAAGTCATGGCGCTGATTGCCCAGTCGGGCATTGACGACATTTCCTTTTCAGCCCTCAACAAAGATTCCTGATCGCATGGCTCACGGTAAAAAACATCGCGCCCTGGAGGCAGACCAAGCCACCATGGGCTTCCAGATCGCCCCCATGATTGACGTCGTCTTCGTCATCATGCTCTTTTTCATGGTCATGGCTGGTGCTGTGAAAGTGGAGCGTGAACTGAAGACACAACTTCCTGGCCTGGGAACCCCGGCGCTCAGTGATGAAACCACCCCACCGGACGAGATCATGGTGACGGTGGAGGAATCAGGAGTGGTGACTTTGAATGAAGAGGAATTCGATTCCCCCACTGACAAGGCGCTGCCCAATTTCACCAACACACTATTCCGCCTGAAGCAGGAAGCCGACCTTCGCAATGCCAAGGTGATGGTGACCATCCAAGCGGAGGAGCAAGCCCGCTACGAGCGTGTCATTGATGTACTCAACTCCATGGCCAAGGCTAAAATTGGCAATGTGACCTTTACGGTGGGTGGTGAGGATTTTTAATCCACACCTGCTGTCTTAATTCCTCCCCAACTTTCAGTGGCCGCAACCCTGCGCGGCCCCACCTTCGTTCTTTTTCTGTTATGTCTGATACCCCTCCTCCGAATCCGGGTGGCCCCCCTCCGCCCTCGGACCCAGGTGCCACGCAGCCCATGGTTTACCCACCGGGTTACCCGCAGCCGGGCAATCTGGGGTATCCCGTGCAGGGAAACAACTTGGGTTATCCCGTTCAGCCAAATCTTGGCTACCCCGTCCAGCCCGGCATGATGCCGCCGCCACCTGCGGGATACCCCGCGCCTTCGGCCACCTCAGGCCCCGTGCCTGTGGCCGCTGTGGAAGAAGAGCAAGCCGTGGCCCTCCATGCAGCCCCAGGTGAAATGTATCACCCGCCGGCGCTCAACCATTTTGAAACCGTGAAACCACCCAATGCGCTGGTGAAAGCCTGGCGCAAGGTAGGCGGTGGTTCTTTGACCCTCAGCTTGGCTATTCACGCAGGTATCCTCATCGTGGGCGGTGCTATCGTGGTCAGCACGCAGATGATTCAGAAGCAGGTGGACTTCCTGCCTGGTGGCGGCACGCAGCAGGGAGCGCAGGCCTCTGCAGAGATGCAGCACAAGGTGCAGCAGAAGAAGCGGACATCGCTGAACAAGACGATGCCGATGAAGAAGATCGTGAGCACGAGCCAGAACTCGGCCGTGACGCTGCCGGATGCGCCGCCAGATCTGCTGGATGTGCCGGATGTGAGCTCAATGCTGGGAGGCGGAAGCCTGGGCAGTGGAGGCTTTGGCAAAGCAGGAGCTGGTGGTGGCTTTGGCACTGGGATGGGCATGGGCGGGATGCAGGGTTTTGTCAGTCTGCCGCCTTCCATGCAGCAGCGTTGCTCTCCGCAGGAACGTTTAGAAAAACTTCGCCAGAATGGTGGCAATCCTGAGTGTGAACGTGCAGTATCAGCTTCTTTAGAGTGGCTGAAAAGCCAGCAGAACCCTGATGGATCTTGGGGACAAGGCGGGGGTAAACGCAATAAGGCTGCAATGACAGGCCTTGCTCTGCTGTGTTTCCTTGGGCGCTGTGAAACGCCAGACTCTCCCTTTTATGGAGACAATGTCATGCGCGGCATTCTCTTCCTCATCGAGATGTCCAAGACCAATGAGCACGGAGCCATCACAGATGACTTTAAAAGCAACGCCGGTGCGTATGAGCATGGCATCGCCACCTATGCTCTAGGGGAGATGTACACTCTCGCACGTCTGGGCAGCAAGCAACTTCCTGGCATGCGTGAAGCCTTCGAAAAAGGTGTTCAGCTCATCATCAAAACCCAGAACAAAGCGGATGCGAAAAACGGCGAAGGTTCTTGGGATTATTACACCAAAAACATCTCCGAAGGCAAACCCACCTCCTCTCGTGAAGATCTATCGGTGGCAGGTTGGCAATATCAGGCCTTGAAAGCCGCCAAATACACAGGTTTGAAAATCGCGGGTCTTCAAAGCGCGATTGATCGCACCTGTGATTACATCGAGCGGAAGCAAACGAAGGATGGCGGTTATGGTGGCGCTAACCGGGATGCCCACTACAATCAGTGGAGCCTTACCGGGGTCGGGTCCTTGGGGCTACAGACGCTGGGGAAAGGTCGCACAGCCTCCATCAAGAAGGGGATCAAATTCCTGCGTGAGTTCATCACCGCAGAGCCTCTGGATTGGAATAAAAACTGTAATCTCTACTGCTGGTACTATTACACTCAGACCTTCTTCCAAGCAGGCGGCGATGACTGGAAGTTTTACAACGAACAGTTTTTGCCGCAGATCCTGGCCGCTCAACAGCCCGATGGCAGCTTCAAAAAAGGTCGGCCCAACTGGCCAGGCGGTGATGCTGCAGATCCTGTTTACCGCCAAGTGCTCTGCACACTCCAATTGGAAGTGTATTACCGTTATTTAAAAGTCGGTGATCGCGACGAAGAAAGTTTTTTTGATCGTCAATAAAAGGACGAACTTTGATAAAGCTCTGCGTTACCCGACGCAGAGCTTTTTCGTTTTACGACCGAGTGCAGCCCATTTCAGACCGATTTTCAAAAATCTTGTCCGAAAAGCGGCAACGGGGTGGGACGATTGGCGTCTTTTTCGCTTAGTTGCTATTGTAAAGATAGCAGTCATCGCTCTTGCTTTGCCACTCATCCCACTGCGCTCGCCTTTCCTATGGGATAATCTTTTTTGGAAACAGTTTAAGGCTCGTATTCACACGAATTTTCCCTTGCCAATCCTCGCTTTCGTGATTTCTTTCCGGCCCTTTCAACTTCAAACACAACCCGCCTGACAAGGTGTCGGGTTTCACAACTGACCATGAGCGAAGCTACCACAAGCCCCCAAGAATTCAAACTGCACGAAAAAGACACTGGCAGTGCCGACGTGCAGGTCGCAATCTTGACGGCCCGTATCAATGAACTGACGGAGCACCTTACGGTTCATTCCAAAGACCACTCCACGCGCCGCGGCCTTCTAAAGATGGTCGCTCGCCGCCGCAAACTGCTCGACTACCTGAAGCTGACCGCCAATGAGCGTTATCTGAAGCTTCTGAAGAGCCTCAGCCTGCGCCGCTAATAGCCTTTTTTCCAGACGAGGGGTGATGAGAACCATCACCCCTTGTTTTGTGTTAGGGGTTTCAGCGCGCAATTGCCTAGATAGTGTGAGGTGTGCGATTTCACGTGATTTTCACGGAAACGTTTTCCCACCTGCCGTCTCCCATTCGAGAAGACGTGTGCCACAAGACAAGGCACGGATTTTTGCTGGCTGAGCCTTTGATACTCATGGGCTGCGTTTGAACCAAACGCGCTCGCAAACTTTCCCCAAAACAAACAAAGCATAGAACATCGCCACCATGGCTATCCATAAAGTAACTACACCCTGCGGTTCAGGGATCATTGAAATCGAAACAGGCAAGCTCGCTCACCTCGCTGATGGTGCCGTGACCGTCCGCCTGGGTGACACCATCGTCATCGTCACTGCCGTCTCCGCCACGAAGATCAAAGAAGGTCTCGACTTCTTCCCGTTGTCCGTGGAATACAAAGAAAAAGCCTCGGCTGCTGGGAAGTTCCCTGGTGGCTACTTCAAGCGCGAAGGCCGCCCAACAGAGAAGGAAATCCTCACTTGCCGCATGACGGACCGCCCATTGCGCCCGTTGTTCCCGAAAGGTTACTTCTACGAAACTCAGATCGTTGCTCTTTTGCTCAGTGCAGATGGCCAAAACGATTCAGACATCCTCGCCATCAACGGCGCTTCGGCTGCTCTTTGCGTTTCCGACATTCCTTTCGCAGGCCCGATCGGTGCCGTGCGCGTGGGCCGGGTGAATGGTCAGTTCATCGCTAACCCGACCCACAACCAGCGCGAAGACAGCGATCTGGATCTGGTGTACGTCGGCAATAAGACGGATGTGATCATGATCGAAGGTGCTGCTCTGGAAATGCCAGAAAGCGACTTCATCGCCGCCCTCCGCTTTGCGCAGGACAGCATCCAGGGCCTCGTGAAGGCTCAGGAAGAACTGGCTGCCCTGGCTGGCAAGGTGAAGCGTGTGGTGCCTCTGATGCTCGTCAAAGACGAGCTTCTGGAAGTGGCTTATGAAATCGCCGGTGACCGCATCGAAGGCGCTCTTTATCAGCCGAGCAAGATTGCCCGCAGCAAGGCTGTTGGTGCACTCAAAGATGAAGTGGAAGCTGCCATCAAGAGCCGTTTCCCTGAAGCCTCGGGCTTTGAAATCAGCCAAGCTTTCGACTACCTCCAGAAGAAAGCATTCCGCATCTCCATCCTGGACAAAATGAGCCGTTGCGACGGCCGTGCGATCGACCAGATCCGCAACCTTTCTGGCGAAGTCTCTGTCCTCCCCCGCACGCATGGTTCTGCCCTGTTTGCGCGTGGCGAAACTCAGGCTCTCTCCATTGCTACGCTGGCCCCGGCTGACGAAGCGCAGGAAATGGATACCTACGCAGGTGGCCCAGACAGCAAACGTTTCATCCTTCACTACAACTTCCCTCCGTTCTCCGTAGGTGAGTGTGGCCGCTTTGGGGGTCAGAATCGTCGTGAAATCGGCCACGGTGCACTTGCTGAGCGCTCCATTGATGCCGTCATTCCGCCGAAGTCCAAGTTCCCTTACGCGATCCGTGTGAGCAGCGAAGTGATGGCCTCCAACGGCTCCACTTCCATGGCTTCGGTTTGTTCGGGCGTCATGGCTCTCCTTGACGCAGGCGTACCGCTCATCCGCCCTGTGGCAGGTATCTCCGTCGGTCTCGTCACTGAGTTCGAAGGCGACAACATGAAGCGCTACTTAACCATGATGGACATCCTGGGCTCCGAAGATCACTTCGGCGACATGGACTTCAAGCTTTGCGGCACAGACGTGGGTGTGACGGGTTACCAGCTCGACCTCAAGCTTCCTGGCATTCCTCTGAGCATCTTGGAAGAAGCCATCGCTAAGGCCAAGAATGGCCGTAGTGAAGTCCTTCGCGCCATGGCAGATGCCATCAGCGAAGTTCGTCCGCTGAGCCCACATGCTCCTCGCATTGAGATCCTGAAAATCAACCCAGACAAGATCGGTGAACTCATCGGTCCTGGCGGTAAGAACATCAAGGGTATCCAGGCTGAGTCTGGCGCTGAAATCAGCATCGAAGACGACGGCACCATCTACGTTTATGCGACGCGCAAGGAAGGCCTTGAGCGTGCGATCGAGATGATCGGCGGTGTCTCTCAGGAGATCGAACCCGGCAAGATTTACACCGGCAAGATCGTCAGCACGACGAACTTTGGTGCCTTCATGAACCTCGGTGGCAAGAAGGACGGCCTGATTCACGTGAGCGAATTGGCCGACTTCCGTGTGAACCGTGTGGAAGACGTCGTCAAGGTGGGTGACATCGTCACTGCCAAGTGCCTCGGTATTGACGAAAAAGGCCGCGTGAAGATGAGCCGCAAGGCCGCGATGAAGGAGAAGGACGATGCCGCCAAGGCTGAATCCGGTACTGCCGCTGAAGCGGAAGACCTGGGTTAATCTAGGCTGCTGGTTTTAAAACTAGCGACAACTTATCAACGGCAGTCAGGAAACTGACTGCCGTTTTTTGTTACAAGTTGGCGATGCACCGAAGTCCAGCGGAGCGCGGATTTCCAAACCCGCAGATGGGCTGATATGTGAACTGACGTTCGAGCGGTCTGCTGATATTACCGAAATGGATGCTCAGCCGCACTGATCTGGCGTTAGGGCGGTCTTGATGAGCAGTTCATAATCACGCCCGCAGCGACCTGCTGCGGACTCGGAGGTCCGCGCTCCAGAGCCTCCCTCCGTCTGCATGCCTTTACTACCTCACCTGACCGCTGCCATCCACGAGGTACTTATAGCTGCAGAGTTCGGCGAGGCCCATGGGGCCACGGGCATGGAGCTTGTCCGTGCTGATGCCGATCTCTGCGCCAAAGCCGAATTCACCGCCGTCATTGAAGCGTGTGCTGGCATTGTGGAGAACCACGGCACTGTCCACTTCATGCTGGAAACGTTCAGCCACAGCACGATCATTTGTGACGATGCTGTCTGTGTGGTGGCTGCCGTATTGATTGATGTGGTTGATGGCTTCATCCAGACCTGAGACCGTCTTGGCAGAGAGAATGAGATCCAACCACTCGGTGCTCCAGTCTTGCTCAGTCGCAGGGATGTTTGCGATGCCTAACAAACTTTGGGCTTCGGAATCCGCATGGACTTCCACCTGTGCGGCGGCCAGTTTTTGGCCTACCAAAGGGTAGAAGTTGGTGGCGATATCGCGATGGACCAGGATGGTTTCCAGGGCATTGCAGACACCGGGCTTCTGTGTCTTAGCATTCAGGATGATGCTGGCGGCCATCTCTTGATCCGCATCGGAGTGAACGTACACGTGGCAGACACCATCGTAGTGCTTGATGACGGGCATGCGAGCGGTGGCGACGACTTTTTCGATCAAGCCTTTGCCGCCACGTGGGATAATGAGGTCCAGGTATTGATCCATGCGGGCCATGTGCTCCACGCTGGCGCGGTCGGTGAATGGGATGAGCTGGATGCTATCCGCAGGCAGGCCGGCGCGCTCTCCGCCTGCCTGGAGGGCTGCGGCGAGGGCCACATTGGAATGGATGGCTTCACTGCCACCACGTAGAAGGGTAGCATTGCCAGTCTTGAAGCAGAGGCTGGCCGCGTCGGTAGTGACGTTAGGCCGAGATTCAAAGATGATGCCGATGACACCGATGGGGACGCGCTTTTTGGTGATGTGGAGGCCGTTGGGGCGGGTCCAATCTGTGAGTATTTCGCCGACGGGATCGGGCAGGGTGGCTACTTCACGCACCGCCTCAGCAATGGCAGTGAGGCGCTTGGGATCCAGAGTGAGGCGGTCTAACATGGCCTTGGACAAGCCGTTTTCTTCGGCTCGGGCAAGGTCTTTGGCATTCTCTGTGAGGATGGTAGCTTCCCGGGCCTGGATCTCATCGGCCATGGCCAGCAAAATGGCGTTTTTTTGTTCCGTGCTTAGCTTCACCAGTTCGCGTGATGCGGCGCGGGCGCGGCGGCCCATGTCGTGGATGGCAGCTTGGATGTCAGAATCAATCATGAGGGGGCAGGGGCGGAAATCGAAAGGTGCAGAGCCTTGAAAGGGATCATTATCCTGGCATGGAATCCGGGGAATCGCCACGGGAGAATGAGGGCTTTGAAACGATGGCGACTGAGATCATGAGGATGTTCAGAAGCCTTGTAGATAAAACAAAAAAGCGGTGACGCGCTTCACACGTCACCGCTCAAAGGAGAGAAAAATCTTCCTCAAGAATGGATCAGGCGGGGACGCCAGCGAGACCGCCAGGAAGGCCACCGAGGTCTTCTTCATCCTGAGACACGGGACGTGTGTCGGCAGCTTTCGGAAGTGGTGGTGGTGTGGGTGGCTTCGGTTTGTCCTTGGGTGGATTGATCATGTAGCCATGCTGCATGATTTCTTTGATCTGGGATCCATCCAGAGTTTCATACTCCAACAGAGCCGCAGAGATGGCATCCAGCTTATCTTTGTGGTGAAGGAGGATTTCTTTGGCCTTGGCGTAAGCGCTATCAATGAAGTTTTTCACTTCTTCATCAATCTTCTGAGCGGTGGCACCACTGTAGTTGCGGTTACGAGCAAGGTCACGTGCCAGGAAAATAGCCTGTTCACCTTCACCGTATTCAACCATGCCCATTTTATCGCTCATGCCCCAAGCGCAAACCATGTTGCGAGCGATGGCCGTGGCCTGACGGATGTCTCCCATGGCTCCGTTGGTCACGTCGCCAAATTGGATCTCTTCAGCCACACGGCCGCCCATGGCGACGACGAGGTCATCCAGCAGCTCACTTTTGCGGTGGGTGAATTTGTCTTCTTCAGGCAGCCACATGGTGGAACCTAGGGATGGACCACGAGGGATGATGGTGACCTTGTGGAGGGGATCGGTATGCTCCAGCACTTCGATGAGGATGGCGTGGCCAGCTTCATGGTAGGCGGTGTTTTCCTTTTCTTTCTCACTCAGAGCCAGGCTGCGGCGTTCACGGCCCCAACGGACTTTGTCACGGGCCTCTTCCAGCTCAGGCGTACCGATGGACTTGAGGTTTTTGCGGGCTGCCAAGAGGGCGGCTTCGTTGATGACGTTGGCAAGCTCGGCCCCGGAGAAACCAGGAGTTCCGCGAGCCACCTTGGATAAGTCAGCGTTTTCGCTGAGTTTCACGCGCTTGGCATGGACGTTGAGGATTTCCTCACGCCCTTTCACGTCGGGCAGACTGACGGTGACCTGGCGGTCGAAACGACCTGGACGAAGCAGGGCTGGGTCAAGAACGTCTGGACGGTTTGTGGCTGCGATGATGATGATGCCTTCTTGGGTATCAAAGCCATCCATTTCCACCAGGAGGGCGTTCAGGGTCTGCTCACGTTCGTCGTGACCACCCCCCATGCCATGGCCGCGATGACGACCGACGGCATCGATTTCGTCAATGAAGATGAGGCAAGGCGCATTCTTTTTGCCCTGTTCGAACATGTCACGCACACGGCTGGCACCGACACCGACGAACATTTCGACGAAGTCAGAACCGCTGATGCTGAAGAAAGGCACATCCGCCTCACCTGCGATGGCTTTGGCCAGCAGAGTCTTGCCAGTGCCGGGGGAACCCACCATGAGAACGCCCTTGGGGATCTTCCCCCCCAGACGCTGGAAGCGCTTGGGATCTTTGAGGAACTCAACTAGCTCCTGCACTTCTTCTTTGGCTTCTTCGACACCGGCCACATCTTTGAAGGTGACCTTGTTACGATCTTGGGAAAGCATCTTGGCTTTGCTTTTGCCAAAGCTCAATGCACCCCGACCTGCACTTTTGATCTGCTGGCGGACCAAGAAATACAAAAGGAACAAAAGAAGCAAAATGGGCAGCATTGAGACCAGCACCGATCCCCACTGATTGTTCTCATATTTGGGGATGAGGACCAGTCCTTTAGATTTCATGAGAGCCTGCAACTCTTCCTTCTGATATTGAATGCTCACAGGCACTTTAAACTGCACCGAAGTCGCAGGCGTAGCTGGCTTCGCTTCAGGGGTGACCGGTGGCACTGTGGCAGGCTTCGCAGCAGCATCCACGGCAGAGATAAAGGCAAAACCTTCGATGAACTCGGCGGTGGTGGTATCCTGCTGGATCAGGTGAAGATCCTTGCTGCTATCAATCTGGTCCTTTTCGACCATTTCCTTGAAAGCCTTGTAAGAAATCTCTTTGGAGCGGGAGCTTGGATTGCTGGTGACGTACGCGGTGGCCATCAACAAGACAGCCATGGCCAGCAAAAGAAAGCCCCTCCAGTTAAACTGGGGCTCTTGATTGCGCCTATTTGGGCCTTCGTTTTTGGGTGTGGGGTCTTCTGACATGAATTGGAGGGGGAACGAAAAGAATTACGAATGACGAGCATACACGTCACGTCATCTTTTGCAAAAACCGATTCGTCGGGGATTTTTAAGCGATTTAGCAGGCTTACTTCTTCAGCCGATAGGGCGTGCCGCAGTACATGCAGCGAAATCCGCCCGTGCTGAGGATGGCCGCAACGGTCGAAGAGCGGTAGGAAAGTGGGGTGATTTTAAAAGCTTCTGCGTGCTTGTGGCAGCGTTTTTCATGCAGCACGGGGCCATGACAAAGGGTGCAATTGACATGCCGTCCGAGGACGAAGCTGGAGATGCGTCCCAGGGTGAAAAGAACCAGTCCTCCTAGCGCGGACCAGCCCGCCAGGCTGTCTCCAGTGCGCCACATGGCGATGGCAGAGGCGATGAAAATCCCGATGCCAAGCCAGGAAAGGAACAGTAAAAGGGAGACACTGACCAGCCGTCCTGGGCGTGGATGATGACGAGCCCTGCGTGTCTTTGAGCGGACGAGGGGTTGGGGTTCGGCTGCCTGAAAACTGGCCTTCATTCCAATAATTATAAACGATTCCGAAAGATCGGCAAATTAATCGTATCTGAAAGACTTATTTTTCAGGCTGCATTTTCCCGGCAGTCACTTGTTGAAGTGTCTTTTGGCAAATCGCAGATACTGCTCCCAGTCATAGCTGGTGACATCATGCTTCCCTGTGCGGATGTGATAGGCAATGGCATCACCCACGGGGCTATCAATCCCGGGTTGTTCGTTGACCCCGTAGCCTTTTTGGCCAAAAAGGGCATACACAGGCTCTGCATTCAGGCCGGAGAGGAACTCGCCTTTGGGGTCTGCCCAGGTATCCTCCACCGCGCTGGCGATGTAGATGGGACGGGGTGCGGCCAGGGCGATGAGCATGTGTTTGTCAATGGGGCAGGCGGCTTCGTTATTGGCGTAGCTGGTGTATGTTTTGGTGAACCAATGAGGGAAGGCTTTGGTGATGATGGCGGTGGTTTCACCAATATTCCGGCGCATGAGGGCTGCGCCGCCTTCGCCTGAATTGTTAGATATGACGACGCCGAAACGCTGGTCCTGCGCTCCAGTCCAGAGAGAGGTCTTACCCAGGCGCGAATGGCCGATGACGGCGAGCTTTTTGGCGTCAATGCTATCGTCGGTTTCCAGGTAGTCGGCGATGCGACTAAGGCCCCAGGACCAAGCGCCGATGGCACCCCAGTCGCCATTTTTCCATTCGGTGTTCGCCCCGTCTTTGCTCAGGATGGCGCGTAGGCCTTCCTTCCAGCCGTCGGCGTGGTCTGGCTCGATGTCCCCATAGTAGTAGGTGGCAACAGCGAAGCCTTGGCCAATGATCATTTCCAGGGGCCAGCGGCTGCTTTCATTGCCACGGCTGGCTTCGGTGGCACGATTGTCCACGATGTGCTTGTCCTTGCTGGGGCGCATCCAGCGTGTGGAAAGAGGAACGTCTGTTTCTGTGCTGACGGCATGGTTGCCACCGAAACTGGGGCCGACGAAACAAGGGGCGGGCTGGGAAAGGCCATTGGGGATGTAAAGCATCACCTCCATGCCGGCCCAAGTGGGATGCTCTGGCAGGGCGATGTGGATGAGCTTGCGCGTGGCCTTTCCTCCAAGGGCGTCTTTTTTGACCTCGCGGGTTTCAAAGCTCACCCTGCCCCAGTTTGCCGGGGTGCGGCCAAACACGTGCTCCTGGAAAAGAGCCAGCACTTCGGGGCGCCGGGTGTTTGTCCAGCCTTCGGCGGAAGAGATCTTGCTGCCATCCTGCGCGGTCAGCAGGGCGGGCAGGGTGTAGGGCGGGATCTTGGACTCGTCGTAGTTGGCCGTCTTTTGCTGGGCGTTGGCCCAGTCTTCACCGATGAGGATCATGAGGGAGAAAAGGATGCTTTTGCGCATGGGGAAATTCATTGTCACAGGGACGGGGTTGGATGGGCAAGTAAGCAATCGTTGCGAGCAGACGCTTTCCTTCAAGGGCTAGAATGACTGGCGGCTGCCGAGGATTGTCTCGACAGGCGATGGCGTATTGAATACAACGCTGAAATGGAAGAGGACGACATCGAACAGCCTCCCGTTTCGGAACCCACATTGGATGAGGCGAGCGAAACGCAGATCAACCGAATGGCTGGCTGCGCGCGGCTGGGGAAGTGGTTGCTCTATCTGCTTCTAGCTGGGATAGCTATTTTCTTCATGTTCCGAGGGTGCTCCTAGAGATGCATAAAGCGAATGATGGAGTGATTTTAAATCTAGCCGTAGGACCTGCGTAAGCTAAGGTTTTGAGATGAATCCCCGTCAGTTTAAATGGGGCAGGCAGGAGTGCCCGCCTCACTTTACATTTTGCCGACGATCTCCATGGTTAGGCGCTGGCGTTCGTGAACGATGGCTTGGCCTTTGAGGGCTTTGGCTTTGGCGGCAGCGGGATCTTTGGCCATGGCGACGACTGCGGGGACGATGCCGGGGATTTCAGATTCTTCGTCCATGTTGAAGAGCCATTCGCCTAGGCCAAAGTCACGCCACATGAGGCCCTTGCTGGTTTGCTCCGTCCAGCGGCAGACGATGGCCGGGATGCCATTGCCGATGCACATGATGGGGCTGTGCATTTCGGCACCGAAAAGGCCGGCACTTCTCACGTAGGTGCTCAGGGCTTCACCCGTGAGCCAATACGTGGACCGCCAGACGACCTTGGCTTTCACATCCTCGGGCAGCTTGTCGTAGAAGTTCTCTTTGTTGACCTCCATTTGGCTGGAGTCTTCAGGGCAGAGCAGGACCTTCATGTCGGTCTGTTTGACCACCTCAATGATGGCCTGGCGCAGGGGACCCAGGTCGTGCTCTTTCATGGCGTCATTGCGTTTCTGTTTTGTTTCATCGAATTTCACGCCGGGCTTCATTTTCCAATAGGGCGTGAAGCGCAGGCGGCCGATGCAGCAGAGGAATTTGCCTTCTTCCAAGCCATGCTCTTTCAGGAAGGCGAGGGCCTTTTCATCATCGCGCAGATCGGTGGCGAAAGCTCCATCTGGGCCGAACTCAAGGATGGGGCAGGTGCACCCGAGCTTCTTGACAAGGCCTAGAGAAACGGTGTCGCGGAAGAAGGCGAACTGGGCTCCACTGAGAACTGAGATGGTCTTGGCGATGGAGCTTTCGGAGGCGGGTTTGGTGGAGGTGGAGCCCTGGGCTGCGACGGTGATGCCATAGACGCCGTAAGGTTTGCCGGTGGCTTCTTTCCATTTCACCACATCATTTTGGGCGACCAATGAGGGACCGGAACCGTGCAGGAGGAAATCGCATTCTTCGAAGGCCTGCTTGAGGTCTTCTTTCTTGAGAATAACCAATTTTGGGAAACGCTTCATCAGCATTTCGTCCACGCCATTGTCCACCTTGCTGGGCCACAGACGCACCTCGACATGAGGAAGATGTTTTTCCAGGAGGGCGAGGACGCCGGGGGTGTGGGCGATGTCGCCAATGTTTACCGTCTGCCAGGAGGAGCGTAGGATGATGCGCGGAGCACGACCTTGCTGGGCGGCGATGGGGGCTAGCGTGGCGGCAAGGGCTGTGGTAAGGAAGTGGCGGCGGTTCATGCGAAGCCAAGAGTCTGCTGCGGGCACTCTTTGGACAAGATTTTTTCTACCCCCGTCTTCTCTGCCACGAAGGAATCAGATCGGCTGGGCCACGCAGGGGACTTTTTTGCCTGCCTTTTTGGCCGTGGTGATGAAGGCCTCTTGCAAATAAACAGGCTCCAGTGACTGAGCTGCTAAGGTTTTGATCACTTCATCGGGGAGCGTTGAGGCAATCAGGGCCAACTTGCCAGCGTCGGGGGGACACAGTTGGACCTGCGGCAAAGCGAGGGGGGGCTTCGCATCGAAGCTAAACCAATCGCCGCCTGCTTCGACAGCGGCTTGAGCCGCAGCGGCATCCACGATCTCGATGGGGCCTAACGTGGATTGCTTCACGGAGGTGAGATAAAACATGCCGCGCCGGGCATCGCCGATCACATGGTAATCGGCCAGAGGGCCACTGGTGATGGAGGGCCAGCCAAAGACGGGCCATCCGCGTGAAAGAGCGATGCCCTGGGCTGCGGCGATGGCGATGCGCACGCCGGTGTAGGAACCTGGTCCTGTGCCAATGACCATGATGGCAGACTCTGCGCCGATGGCGTCCAAGGCCTGTCCGAGCGGGGCAAAGACCTGGGCATTGTGAGAGCGCTCAGCAGTAAAGGCCGCCTCAAAAAGAATCTCAGTGCCCCGCAGCACAGCAATGACTCCGCGAGTGGAAGAGAGGTCGAGAGCGAGGATGGTGCGAGGGGAGATCATGCGGGGGCGGAATCGCTTTCCTTCACCCGTCTTTCGCCCGTGGGCAAGGAGGTGAAATGAAACCAGCGGGTGTGATCTGGCAGGAGCTCAGGAAATAAATCGGCCCACTCCACGATGACCACGCCAGGTTCATCAAGGAAGTCATCCCAGCCGACGGTGAGGACCTGCTGGGCCGTATCCATGCGATAAAAGTCGAAATGGAAAATGGGCACGCGACCGTCCAGGTATTCATGCACCAGGGTAAAAGTAGGGCTGGTGACATCCGCCCGGGAACTGAATCCGCTGACGATGCCCTTCGTAGCCTGGGTTTTGCCCGCTCCTAGATGACCGCACAGGGCAATGACGGTTCCGGGTTGCAGGGTGCGGGCCAACTCGGCACCCCATTCCAGGGTGGCCTCAGGCGTGGACAAGGTGACTTCGGAATCCATCATGCAATCAGGAACGAAAATGCTGCCAGCCGCCGCTAGGGGCAAGTGGGGCGTCTTGTTTTTCTACCAAATGACCGATGCGGGTGAGCTTCAGTTTGGGGAAAGTTTTTTTCCACGTCTCAAGTTTTTGGGCTGAGGTTTTGGGCGAAATGGCCAGCAGGAGTTCGTAATCTTCTCCATCACCCCAGGCCTGCTGTGGTGTGCATCCTGGGGTGCGAGGCAGGGCTGCTAAGTCCACCTCAAACCCCAGCCCACAAGCGTTGGCGAGGCGGGGTAGGTCTTGAGCAAGGCCATCGCTGATATCCATCATCGCATGCACTTTGAGGTTTTTGGCCAGCCAATGAGCCTCGGCCATGCGTGGGGTAAATTTCAGGTGTTTACCCTGGATGGAGCCACCTAGGCGGCCCGTCACATAGAGGTCATCGCCCACGCGGGCCTGGTTTCTGGAAATCCATTGATGGTTAGGCGCGGTGCCAGTCATGCTCACGGTGAGGATGAGTTGATTTCCTCGGGACGTTTCACCGCCGACGATGTTGATCCCGAAAGACTCCGCCATGGAGCGCAGGCCTGCGTACACTTCTAGGGCCCGTTTCACCGGGATATGAGGCGGTGCGATGAAGGTGATGAGGGCATGGCGCGGAGTGGCGGCCATAGCGGCGAAGTCACTGATCACGCGTGCCATAGCCTTGCGGCCAATGAGCCGGGCAGGAGTGGCCTCCGTGAAATGCACGCCTTCGACGACGGTGTCTGTTTTGAGAACTAGGGCCTCACGACTGCCCTGAACCACGGCACAATCATCCCCCGGACCAGCGATGACACTGGCATCTTGTTTGAGCCCCCGAACAAATTGGCGAATGAGTTCGTCCTCGCCGATGTCAGCCAGGGTTTGCATCATTCAAGTTGGGGGAAAGGATCATGAGCAGGAGACTGCTGCCGTTAAATATGGCATGCATGGTCATAGGCACAGCGAGGCTGCCTGTGCGTTCATAAGCGAAGCAGAAAATCAGGGCCAGTACGCTCAATGGAATGAGGCTGCCGATGTGAAGATGGATGGCGGCAAAAAGCAGTGCGGAGCAAAGCGCGGCAAAGTAACTGTCGGTAAATCGTTTGATCACACCATAAATGAAACCTCGGAAAACGGTTTCTTCGACGATGGGTGCTACGATGACTGCCGCAATGACGAGCATGATTTTGGCCATGGGATCCTTGGAGGTTCGAAAAGCCTCCACGGAGGCTTGTTGTTGAAGCTCTGGCCAAAAGCCCTCCATCCAGGTAGTCACGCCTGCGGATGTCGCCATGACGATCATGAAAGTGGGAATCATCAAGACCAGGGCGTAAGCGCCAATGTGATGCAGCGGCAAGCGACTGAGCCCAAAAATTTCCAGCGGATTCAGGTTGCGAACGGCACGGATGTAAAACAGCAGGACTGCACAGACGAGAAGTTGCAGCACGATGCTCATGAACATGCTGACGGCGTTGAGTTCATCGGCTGTTTCCATCGGCTTTGGCGTGGCGCGCTGAAGACCTATGAGAACCATCAAAGAAAGTGCCCCAACGATGACGGCATCTGAGATCTGGTAGGGGCGTGCATCCACACGACCCTCCCAGTTCCAGGCGGCAGTCGGCCGGGTCTGGCGGATCCATTTATAGGCAGCCACTCCGATAAGCAGCGCTAGCCAAACCAAAAGGGTGACATCGCGTAAAACGCCGATGGTGGGAGCATCCATAAAAAAAGCGTGCGTAAACTTAGCGGAGGTAGGAACCAGGGAGGTAATACATGAGTCCGGCTTGCAGCTTGGGGAAGACACCGCCCGTGAGGTCGAGTTCGACTTTAGTGGGAGCCTGAGCTTTGGCTGATGCCATTCCGAGAACGCTGAAGAGGCTGGGGATGGATTGGTATTTTACCACGGCTGCATCGGGCGCATCGGCCAGTTGTTTCGCTAAAGCGTAGGCATCTTCGATGTAACCAATCTGGTCCACCAGCTTTGCGTCCAAGGCTTGGCGACCTGTCACGACGCGGCCATCGGCGACGGTGTTTTTGAGTACATCTTTGGGAACTTTGCGGGCTTCAGACACAATGCTTAAAAAGCGGTCATACATTGTGTCCACCAGACCCTGAATATACAATTTTTCATCATCGCGCATCGGGCGGGCGCCACTCAGGGTATCCTTGAAAGCACCGCTGGTGAAAGTTTGTGAACCTAGGCCGACTTTGCCAAACAGTTCATGGTAATTGATGGACTCCATGATGACGCCGATACTAGCGGTGAGAGTGGTCTCGCTAGCGATGACTTTAGTCGCGCCGCAGGCCACATAATAACCACCACTGGCAGCCACGGAGTCCATGTAAACGATCACTGGCTTTTGCGCGGCGGCCTTTTTCACAGCCGCATAGATGATATCTGAGGCCGTTACTTCACCTCCCGGGGAATTGATTCGCAGGACGATGGCTTTCACTTCTGAATCTGCCAAAGCTTGTTCCAAGCTGCGTTTGATGATCTCCACGCTAGGCAGGGCGTTTTCCAAGAAACCTCCAGTGCTCATGGAGCTGATGATGCCTTCCAGGTCCAGGTGGACGATTTTGTCGGACACATTCGCCTTGCCTTCCACCTCGACTTTTTCGGTGAGGTTTTCTTTTGGCAGGGGCATGCCTGCAAACTGCTCACCCACAAGGGCCATAAACTGCACAGCATTGAGACTGAGGCTAACGAGCAAGAAAACGGCGAGGGCGGCTAAAAGACAGCCATAGACAGTACGATTCATGGTCTGACCCTAGGCGGGACCGGAAGGTGGTGCAAAAGGAATGAGGCGACATCTGTGTGGCCATGATGAACGTTTAGCCGCGCCGCAAAATCTGAAGAAGGTGCTTTAAAGTCTGAATGAATCCTGTCATTTCCCCTCGTTCAATAGCGCACAACCATGAATCGCCGTCATTTCCTCCAATCCCTAGCCGCGCTGACGGCTGCACCTGCCTGGGCTGCCCCCACTCCGTGGAAGTTGAACTACATGCTGGCCTCCGCCATGTATGGTAATCTTTCGCTGACGGAAATCCTGCCTGAAGTCAAAAAGACGGGTTCCACAGGCATCGAACTCTGGCCAAAAAAGCATGGTACACAGCGTGAGGAATTGGATGCCATGGGGCATGATAAGTTTGCCGATTTGTTGAAGCAAAACGGCGTCAGCTTTGGCGGAAGCACGCGGTATGATCTGGGACCCCTCAAATTGACGGAAGAGATTAAGCTAGTGAAAAAACTAGGTGGCACGTTCATCGTCACCGGCGGCACGGGCGAGTATAAGGTGACCCCGGAGCAACTGCGCCTAAATGTGAAGGCCTTTGTCGAGAAGATGAAACCCCATGCCGCTTTGGCTGCCGAGAACGGTGTGGAGATCGGCATCGAGAACCACATCAATAACTTGATTGATACGCCGGACTCCCTGCGCTGGCTGGCTGATGATATCCGTGACTTGCCGGGCATCGGCATTGCACTGGCGCCCTACCATTTACCTCAAGACACCCAACTGCTTTCAGATTTGATCCGCCACATTGATCAAAAAATGACGTTGTTTTATGCCTGGGAACACGGCCTTGGCTGCATGAAGCCGATGCCGAAAGAGGAAGAGATCCAACAGATGCCTGGTCGCGGCAAGCTGGACTGGAAGCCCCTTTTGCAGGCGCTCCGCGAAGTGAATTTCACCGGCCCTACCGAGATCTTCATGCACCCCACTCCTCGAGGCATTCCCATTTTGCCCACGGCTGCGGAAACCACCGCTGAAATCGTGCGAGCTAAAAACCATCTCGACAGTTTGATTTAACTTTCTGTCACCTCCCCCAACCCTGTAAAAGACCCTGTCCCATCCCTCTATGTCCGAAGCCAAAGTCCTCCTGATCGTCGGTGATGCCACCGAGACTGTTGATACCCTTTATCCTTTTTACCGACTGATTGAAGGTGGTTATAAGCCCATCGTCGCTGCGCCGGAAAAACGGAAGTACCAGATGGTGCTGCATGAGGTGAAACCTGGCTGGACCATCACGAAAGAGTGGGAAGGTTACAGCATTGATGCCGATATCGCCTTCAAAGACATCAATCCTGAAGACTATGTGGGCATCTTTTTCAGCGGTGGTCGTGCCCCTGAGTACATCCGTGAAGACGCAGACCTGCTGCGTATCACCAAGTGGTTCTGGGAACAGAAAAAACCCTGTGCGAGTGTGTGTCACGGTGTCGAGATTCCTGCTCGTGCAGACATCGTGAAAGGGCTGCGTATGGCCACGGTGGCCAAGTGCAAATTCGACCTGGAAATCTGCGGCGGTATTTACGTGAATGAGCCCTGCGTGATTGATCAGCACATGTATTCTGGCCGCACTTATCATGACAGTGGCCACTTCATCGGCCCATGGATCCAGGCGCTGGACGCCGAGCGCGCGAAAATGGGCATCTAGCAGATGATCGAGAAAACGCCAAGTCACCCACTATGACCCGCACCACCAAGCTCATGGCCGTTTTGGCGCCCTTGGCGTTTTTCGGCGGCTCTGCCCATGCGCATCCTTTGCAGGCAGAGCCGATCAACCATGCTTATGTTTTTAACTTTGACCAGTTTAACCTGCCGCAAGATCCTGATGAGCATGTGGTGGAAGGTGGATACTTATTGTTAGGGGAACTGAATTGCACGGCTTGTCATGTGCCGCCGAAATCCTGGCAGGAACGTTTGGCTCCAAAGCCTGCGCCAAACCTATCTAAAGTGGGGGCTCGGCTGGATGCCGACAATTTGTGGATGATGATTCGTAGTCCGCAGCATCGCAAAAAAGGTACTCAAATGCCGGGGCTCTTTGCTGGTGAAGAGGGGGATGCTGAGAAGGTGGAAGCTTTGACGGAGTTTCTCAGTTCGCTGAATCCGGCCACCCCGAAAATGCCGGTTGGAGACATGGCACGTGGAAAGGATCTCTATCATAAAGTGGGCTGTGTGGCCTGCCATGAACCCGCCACAGACTACCGACCAGCCAAGGCTGCCGCAGATGCCGAGATCGAAAAACCAGGTTTGGGTTCGGTGCCTTTGATCTTGGCCGAGGCTTATTCGGCGGATGCACTTACCGAGTTTCTTTTTGATCCTCTTTCCCATCGTCCTTCAGGTCGCATGCCAAACATGAGGCTAAGCCTGCAAGAGGCCGCAGACATTGCCGCCTACATGCACCTGGGGCGCGAGGTGGAAGTGGCGGCGGAACGTGCGGCACTGAAGCTGCCTAAACAGGGAGTGGAGAAGGGCCGTGAGGTTTTCGCTCAGATGAATTGTGTGGCCTGCCATACCGATGTCTTGCCTACGGGGGACACAAAAGTCTCAGCATCAAAACCCAAAGCGCTAGCTGGGCTGAAAGTGGACGCCGGTTGTCTAGCTGCCATCCAGCCTAGTGGCATCCCTCGCTTTGACCTGAATGAGCTGCAGAAACGTGCCCTTCGTCTCGCCATTACGGCGATTCAGAAACAAGAGGCTCCAGCCATGACGGCAGAGCAAAAGGTGGACTGGCAAATGACACGACTGAACTGCTATGCCTGCCATGATCGCGATGGCAAAGGCGGCCCAGAAGACCCACGGGCTCAGTATTTCGGCTCCAATGATGGCAGTGCTGAATCGCTCGGCGAACTGGCGCACTTACCACCGAATCTAGACCACGTGGGTCGTAAACTGACGAAGGGTTGGCTTACAAAAGTGCTATGGGGAGAAGGGGGGAGTGTGAGGCCCTACATGGACACGCGAATGCCAAATTTTGGTCAGGCGCAGACAGAGATGTTGTTAGACCTTTTGCCCGAGGCGGATAAGCGGGAACAGCCCGTGGCCATTGACATCAGTGGGCTGGCAAAACATCACCGTGCGGAAAGTGGGCGGCAGCTCATGGGTGCGACTGGTCTCGCGTGCGTGGCTTGCCATGGTTTGAAGGAGCGTAAATCGCTGGGGCCTCCGGTGATCCGTCTGACCCACACGGTGGAGCGGCTCCAGCCAGAGTATTTTAAAGAGCTGTTGCTCAATCCTCAGGCCACGCAGCCTGGCACCATGATGCCACCGATGTTCATGGGAAGAAAGAAGGCGGATCAAGAGATCGAGTCCATTTGGATCTATCTCAAGGAATTGGATGGGCAGCCTCTGCCAGAGGGGCTTTTGTCCACGGAGGACTTTGAACTGAAGCCTGAAAAGGCGGGGCGTCCCATCGTTTTTCGTAGCTTTATTGAAGGTGCGGGCAGTCATGCCATCGCCGTCGGTTTTCCTCAGGGATTGCATGCCACCTTTGATGCCGTACAGGTGCGCTGGACGCAGGTGTGGCGGGGGCGTTTTCTAGATGCGATGAGCAACTGGCAAAGCCGCGAGATGCTGCCGATCAAGCCGTTGGGCACAGACCTCAAAGCGTTACCTCAGGCGACAGGGAAGCGAGTGTTTTCAGGTTACCGCCTGGATAAGGTCGGTGTGCCCACCTTCCTGTATCAGCAAGATGGTCAATCGGTGGAGGATACCTTAAAACCAGCTCCCGATGGCAAAGGATTCGACCACGAAATCAAGATCAATGGCAAGGTGATTAGGGAGGTGCTGTCATGGTAATGTCTTTCCAACGAGTGAGCCGATGGATTCCAGCGAAGCTGAAAAATCAGTGGGCTGGAATGATCCCGTTTTTAACCCTGCTGGTGGCACCGTTGCTGCCCGCTGAAGAGCCGAACCCCTACTATCGCATCGTCACGTACGCGGTGCCTAAAGGCACGAATCTGGAGGCGAGTGGCCTCGCTGTTTTGCCAGATGGGAAGCTGGCGGTAGCCATCCGTAAAGGCGAGGTGTGGATCATCCAGAACCCGCAGGCTGAACCTGCGACGGTGGAGAACTTGGGGTACAAGCTCTTTGCCTCTGGCATGCATGAGATCCTAGGCCTAGCCTGGTATGAGGGGGCGCTGTATGTGACCCAAAGATCTGAGGTGACGCGTCTGCGTGATACGGATGGGGATGGGCTGGCTGATGAATACCAGACCGTGGGTCAGGGCTGGGGTGTTTCGGGTGCTTACCACGAGTATGCTTACGGTCCTGTCTTTGATCGTGAGGGAAACATGCACAACACGCTGAACTGCTCCATGGGCAAAAAGTGGGCTGGGGCAGGGGAGGAAGGTGTGCATCCACTCTGGCGTGGCTGGTCGGTCATTACGCCGAAAGGCAGCACTCAAGCGACGGGATTTAGTGCAGGATTCCGCAGCCCGTGCGGCATCGGCTTGAATGCGGAAGGAGACATCTTTGCCACCGATCAGCAGGGCAACTGGATGCCGACCAACCCGTTGGTCCACATCCGCAAAGGAGCGTACTTTAGCCACGCGGATTCTCTCGTGGATATGAAGCGGGCGGATTCACCGATCCCGCCGCCGGAAGGCAAACAGCCGGATGGCATCACCGTGGCGGAGGCGATGAAGCAGTTGCCCTATTACACCCCGCCGGCGGTCTGGTTTCCATACGTGAAGTTAGGCCAGAGTCCCACGGGTTTGCGTTGCGATGAGACGGGGGGCAAATTCGGCCCTTTTGAAAAGCAGCTTTTTGTGGGGGAGTTCGTGCTGTCTGGTGTGAACCGCGTGGCTTTGGAAAAGGTGGGTGGCGAGTATCAGGGGGCCTGTTTCCCCTTCATCAATGGACTGCAAAGCGCGGTATTGACGCTGAATTTTCTCCAGGATGGTTCCATGGTGGTGGGCCAGTCCAATCGTGGATGGAACAGTTATGGGAATCGGCCTTTTGGAATCCAGCGTCTGGTGCCCACGGGAAAAAAACCTCTGGAAGTGCAGAAGTTGCAGGCTCTGAAAGATGGTTTTCGTTTTACCTTCACGCGCCCCATCAAGCCTGCCAACTGGACCGAGACGAAGGCTCAAAGCTACACTTACCTTTTTACCGCCAAGTATGGGAGTCCTGAAGTGGATGCTGCGGCGCTGAAACTGAGTGACTGGCAGCTTTCTAAGGACGGGCTGAGTTTGACGGTGAAATGCGCCAATCTCCGCGTGGGGTTTGTCCACGAATTCGAGCTGCCGGAGGTCAATGCCAAGGACGGCACCCCACTTTGGCATCGGCTTTCTGCTTACACGCTGAATCGCATCCCGATCGAGTAATCAGGGAGCCTGTTGGGAAACGGGCTCTGCCGCTGATCCATTGATTTGATCTGCTTCGGTGCCCAACAATTGCAGGCCGATCCTCGGCGTGTGCATGAGCTGGCTGGTCAGGGTTGCGATGGACTCGTCCCGGATGGGTGCGATGGGAGTCGGCAAATGCCGGGTGGCAAGGTCCCATTCCAAGCGAATGTATTCGGCAATGACGCTGGCGAGGCTGAGCTGGAAAAAATGGGCCACGGCTGCCCAAACGATGAGGAAGTGTCCCGCCGTCTGGCCTTCTTCTTGAAGTGTGCGGTAACGTCCCAGAATGCCCTGGTAACGGGCTCCTCGGGTGCCTTGCAAAAGGCGCGCGCCTGCCTCAGCGCTGGTTTCACGACTGGCAGGTGAAAGGGTGATGGAAAACTGTGCATCCAGCTCAAGCAAGCGTGGGAGATCCTGCGCCTGGGTTGCCTGCCAGGCCTGGATGAGACCCTGCCCCAGAGAGCCTCGCAGGTCCTGCTGGGTGAAGTTTTCCCAACGCGCAGCCAGGGCTTGCTGGGTGATGGGGGCGCGAGGATACAAGGAGGGCTGCGGCAGATGGAGCGCGTGAAAGTGGATGCCTGGGAGCCTTTGGCGAATGCTGGAAAAGAGCCAATGAACCCAGTCCAGACCGCGCGACCAGTCCTCCAGGGCGGTTTCAGCAGACTCATCGGCATCGGCCAGCAAGGTGACTGGGCGCAGGGCAGGGAGGGGGGCTGATGCGCCACCCTCAGCGTGCCGAGGCTGGGCATCATCCATGCGTTGCAAGAGACGGATCATTCGATGTACTATGAAACGCCGCACGAAACGTGCGAATGCTAAAGTTTTCATGAGCACACAGCCCTTTCTTGACAAATCCAAGCCCTACTACCAATGCCAGCGCTGTGGCAATTGCTGCCGATGGCCTGGAGATGTCAATGTGACGTCTGAAGAGGCGACCGCCATTGCCGCTTACATCGGCATGGATGAGGACGCATTTATCCGTGATTGCACCCGTCTGAATGCCAATCGAACAGGGCTTTCCATCATTGATAAGCCAAATGGTGAATGCCTGTTTTTAGAGGGCCTTAACACGTGCCGGATTCAGTCGGTAAAGCCGCTGCAATGCTCAGGATTTCCAAATGTCTGGAGCTTTCCTGGGTGGCGTGAAAAGTGTGAGGCGATTGAGATTTCTTAATTGTGGCAGGGGCGATTGGGGCGCTGAATTTGCCCAAACATCTTTGTTCTCTCTGGAAATATCTTTGCATCCACTTGCACTTCATGTATGACGGGCCAAATCAACACCTACATGGGCGATCACACAGGCAACCGGAAATTCAGGCGCGTACTCCTTAAACTCAGCGGTGAGGCTCTCCGAGAGCCAGGCAGCACCGATAACATTTCACCTCCGATCGTGGAGGACATCGCGGCCCAAATCAAAGCCGCTCACCAGACGGGGCTGGAGATTGCCCTCGTCGTCGGCGGCGGCAACTTCTGGCGTGGCGTCAGTGCCAGCAATAAAGGCATGGAGCGCGCCACGGCTGACTACATGGGCATGCTGGCTACGGTGATGAATTCGCTCGCTGTGCAGTCGATGCTCGAGGCCATGGATGTGCCAACTCGTGTACAGAGCGCCATTGAAATGAAAAACGTGGCGGAGCCTTTCATCCGCCGTGTGGCCATGCGCCATCTGGAACTGGGCCGCGTGGTGATCTTTGCCGCAGGCACAGGAAACCCTTTCTTCTCCACTGATACCACAGCCGCATTGCGTGCGAGCGAAATTGGAGCCGACTGTGTCTTCAAGGCGACAAAGGTGGATGGCATCTACTGCTCAGACCCAAACAAAAATCCGGATGCGGTGCGTTATGACAACATCAGCTTCCATGATTGCTTGACGAAACAGCTCAAGGTGATGGATGCGACGGCTTTTTCGCTGTGCATGGAAAATAACATGCCCATCATCGTCTTTAGCATGAACGAGCAGGACAACATCCGCCGCGCCCTCATTGGCGAGCCGATGGGGACGCTGGTGAATGCGAACGGCAAGGTTTAAGCCTTTGTTTTTCAGTGGCCTCATTCAAGCGAGACTTCAGTCTTGGCTTGAAATGAGGCTTTTGTTCTTGGCAGGGGGCTTTGGTGGCAAACCTGGGTAAACTCCGCAGTGGACACGTGCCACACTGGCGGGCATCCTATACGCCTCTTTTCTGCAATTTTTTACCCGATACTGTTATGTCCATGGACCCTGAAATGACGATGCTGGAGTGTGAAGACTCAATGACCAAGGCGGTCGAGTTTGCGATTCACGAATTCGCCGCCGTGCGCACAGGCAAGGCCTCCCCTGGACTGGTGGAAGGGCTGGATGTGCATGTGCACAGCTACGGCTCCCATATGAAGCTGAAGCAACTGGCCATGATCACCACGCCGGATTCGCGTCTGATCCGCATTGAGCCCTTTGATTCTGCGACTCTTCATGACATTGACCGCGCCATTCGTGAATCCCGCCTGGGATTGAATGGCAGCATTGAAGGTAAAGTTATCCGCCTGCCCATTCCTGCGCTTTCTCAGGAGCGGCGTGAGCAGATGGTGAAGCTCGTCAAACAGATGGGCGAAGAGGCGAAGGTGCGCGTTCGTGCGGCCCGCCGCTCAGCCATTGAAGAGCTGAAAAAAGGCGAAAAGGACAGCATCATCACGGAAGATGATCTGCACCGCTTGGAGAAAGAAGTTCAGACCTTGACGGACAAGAAGATCGCTGAGCTGGATCAGCACATGGCCTCTAAAGAGAAGGAAGTGATGACGGTGTAAGCGCCTGGATCCTAGATAGGTGTGGAGGGCATCGTCTCGGCCCACGGCCTTATCTCACTCATTAGGCAAGATACCCGGAACCTCCCACCTCGGATCTCAGTCATGTTTTTCCCCGCCGAATTTCTCGACCTGGCGCATACGCAGCACAGCATCCTTTTTACCCCCACCGATCCCGTGTGGTCTGCCCTGGCCAAGATTGAGTCCTACCTGGACTTCCGGCTTCAGCGGGAGCTTCGCTGCCCGGTCCCTCAAGGGGCTTTCATCGGGGAAGATGTCTTCATAGACGAAGGCACCACGATCGAGCCTGGAGCCGTGATCAAAGGTCCTGCGTGGATCGGCAAGAACTGCATGATCCGTGCGGGGTGCTACATCCGTGAAAATGTCATTGTGGGGAATGCCTGTGTGCTGGGCAACTCCTGCGAGTTTAAAAACTGCGTCATTTTTGACCACTGTGAAGTGCCCCATTACAACTATGTGGGCGATTCCATCCTGGGATACAAAGCCCATCTTGGAGCTGGGGTAGTGCTTTCCAATGTGCGGCTGGATCGTGGTGAAGTGACGATTTCCGATGCCAAAAAACCGATCCCAACTGGGCTGCGGAAATTCGGCGCTGTCATTGGAGATCATGCCGAGATCGGCTGTAATAGTGTCATCAATCCAGGTAGCCTCATCGGGCGCCGGAGCATTGTTTACCCATTGAGCAGTTTTACCGGAATTTTACCCAGCGACAGCATCCTCAAGACCCGCCAGCAGCAAGTGGTGGTAAAACGCACCGTTTAGGTTCTCCAATTCGCATGAAGTGAGCAGAAAGCCGGGCTTTCTGCCTGTGTTGAGAGATTTCTATTCACTCGGTTGGTGAAAATCACTGTTCAAGGTCGTTTCCTGGCTGCCTTCGTTCTTGCTCATTCAGTCTCTCCCTTTTAATCTGCCTCCCCAGTTATGCCCAAATTCCTCCGCATTCTTCTTTGGATCGCCATTTCTGCCCTTGGCGCAGGTTCGGTGGCTTTTTCGGCCTTCCATAAAGGGGAGACGATCAATGCATTGTGGATTGTGGTGGCTGGCCTGTGTTCTTTTGCCGTGGCCTATCGCTTTTACAGCAAGTGGCTCATCACCAAAGTTCTGGTGCTGGATGATGAACGCTCCACGCCAGCTCACACCAAAAAGGACGGTAAGGACTTTGTCCCGACGAATAAGTGGGTGGTTTTCGGTCACCACTTTGCGGCGATTGCCGGCCCAGGTCCACTTGTTGGCCCGGTCTTGGCCGCCCAGTTTGGCTACTTGCCTGGGATGCTCTGGATTCTGATTGGTGCGACCCTAGGCGGTGGGGTGCATGATGCGATTGTCATGTTTGCTTCCATCCGCCGCGGGGGGAAATCTGTGGGGCAAATGCTCAAGGAAGAGGTGAATCCGTTAGTCGGTTTCGTGGCCATGATTTCAGTGTTGGCCATCATGACCATCTTGCTGGCTGTGCTGGGATTGGTGGTTGTCAAAGCATTGGCCGAGAGCCCGTGGGGCCTGTTTACCATCGCCATGACCATTCCCCTGGCGTTTTTCATGGGCGTGGGTCATACCATTTTCAAAATCAGCGTCAAAGCCGTGACGATCTTTGGGATTGTGGGCTTGCTGGTGGGCGTTTGGGCTGGCAGCAAATTGGGCGCTTGGGGCATTGAGCACTACTTTGAACAGCGCGGCGAATGGATGGCCTGGGCCATCATGATTTATGGCTTTGCTGCCTCGGTCCTGCCGGTCTGGATGCTTTTGGCTCCGCGTGATTACCTCAGCACCTTCATGAAAATCGGCACGGTCGCAGTGCTGGCGATTGCAGTCATCTTTGTGGCTCCAGAGTTGCACATGCCGAAGATCACCAAGTTCATTGATGGCACGGGGCCGGTGTTTCTCGGTGCGGTATTTCCTTTCGTCTTTATTACCATCGCCTGCGGAGCCATCTCTGGTTTCCATGCTCTCATCTCCAGCGGCACCACACCAAAGCTTTTGGATCGTGAAGGCAGCATCCGCAGCGTGGCGTATGGAGCCATGATCACAGAGATGCTCGTGGCTTTGATGGCCTTGGTGGCAGCCTGCGCTCTTCAGCCTGGTGAATACTTCGCGATTAACGCAGGCATCAATAAAACCATGCCTCCAGAACAGGTGGTGGCCACCATCAGTGCCTTGGAAAATGGGGCTTACCCTGTGACGGTAGCTGGAATGAACCAATTGGCGACAGACATCGGTGAAAAGACCATGTTTGGCCGTGCGGGTGGGGCACCTACCTTTGCGGTGGGGATGGCGCAGCTTTTTGCCCGTGCTTTTGGTGCCCAGTGGATGGCCTTTTGGTACCATTTCGCCATCATGTTCGAGGCGCTTTTCATCCTGACGACGATTGATGCTGGAACGCGTGTGGGACGTTTCATTCTTCAGGATTTCATGGGTAATATCTGGAAGCCGTTGGGCAATACCCAGAGCCTGCCAGCAAACGTGTTTGCCAGCGCCATGCTCGTGGCCATGTGGGGTTATTTCCTTTACCAGGGGGTGGTGGATCCACTGGGGGGCATCAATACCCTCTGGCCCCTGTTTGGCATCGCGAATCAGCTTCTGGCGGTGATCGCCTTTTGCCTGGGCACGACGATTCTTATCAAGATGGGGAAGGCCCGCTACATCGCTGTGACCTTGGCTCCGCTAGCGCTGCTTATCACGGCCACCTTTTCGGCGGGTTACATCAAGCTGTTCGACAAGAATCCGAGCATGGGCTTCCTCGCGCAGGTAGATCTTTATGCAGGGAAGATTGCCGCAGGGGGCACGGCCAAAGAGCTCTCAGACTGGGGCCACCTCAAGTTCAATGGGCTCGTGGATGCATGGGTCACCGGTTTCTTCTTGGTCGCCGTGGCGATCATCTTTTTCGGTTGCTTGGTGGAGTGGATCAAACTCTTGAGTGGGACCAAGCGGGCTGTTCTGCATGAAGATCCTTACATCCCTGCTGGGAGTGAGGCGGTGTGATCCTGAGCTGATGTGAAAAGGCATTGCGAGATGCCCGGGGCTACGTCTCTTGCCATCATGCGTTGCCCCGCCTGCCGTCAGCCTGCTTTGGAGCATGATCAAGCATGCTCTCAGTGTGGCTTTTCTCTGGAAGCTCTGGGGCCGATGATGGGCATCCCGCCCATGTTGAACGGGCCTTTGGTGGATCTGGCGAGAGTCTTATCCGGGAGCCAGAGAAGATCGGTTTTGAAAACGATTCAGGCTCTGCACCAAAGGTTTCCTCAAGTGAGTTTAGCCGCGGTGATGACGGATCTGCTGCCGGAGATTCCTTTGGCTCTGCATGCCTTTTGGTTGTTCAACCGAGGCAGCCTTTTCAGCGCGGTGGAGCGTGGAGGGGATAATCATGGTGTTCTGTTGTTGATAGATACAAGCAGCCAGCGGGCGGTGACCATAATCGGGTATGGGCTGGAGCCTTTTGTCTCCGAGATGACTCTGGAGGTGTGCCTGAATGCAGCCGCAGGTTCTTTGGCAAAAGAAGAGTATGGCCCGGCTCTCGAAGCCTTCATTCGCGAAATCGAACGCCAGCTTACCACTCTGCAACACCAGCTCCCACGCACTTTTGGTTTTGAAGATGCGGGCACATGGTTAGCCTCAGGGGAATCCCCTGCCGAAAAGGTGATGGCGAGAGACGATGATCTTTACTAATCGGGTGTGTTGAAGACACAAAAAAGCCCGGAAGCTCAAAGGCTCCGGGCTGATTTAACAAGCCTTCTTAGAACTGATAGCGCAGTCCTAGCATGACGCGGTGATTGTCACGTGTGGCAAGGCCGCTTTGGGTGAAAAGGAAAGACTGGTAGCCCAGGTTGACCTGCATTTTTGCATTCAGTGCGTAGGATAGATTCAGACCAAACATGTGCTGGTTGAATTTGGTGCCGGTGTTGCTAACGCGGTTGCTGATGTCGGTTTCGATCCGGACATAAGAGTAACCGAGACCAGCAATGAGTTTGGAGGTGATCTGCTGAGCCAGATGCAGGTCTAGACCGAAGCTGGTGAACCGACCAGAATTGAAAGCGGCCGACTGGTCGCTGTGTTCCACAAAACCGCTGGCAGTGATGCGGCCCCCTTTCCAGGTATCGGTGGTGAGGCCATAATTCACGTAGTGGGAGCTGGTGAAGTTGGAGCCAAAATCAAGGTTGGACTCGTAACCCGCGGCGAATTCGTGACTCAGGTGGTCGCTGAGGCGCTGGCTGAAGCTGATGGAGTAGTAGGGCTCGCTGAGATCTGAGCTATCGTTTGGCACAACGAAAAATGGTGGGATATTTGCGAACAAGGAGGTGTTGTCATACTCCTGGTGCTGGTAACCTGCGGCCACACGCAGGCGGCTCTTGTCATTGATCTTCCAGGCAACGTAAGCTCCGAGGTTCCAAAGCGTGCCATCATTGGCCACTTCATCATTGTCATGATCCAGCCAGTTGAGCGCACCTTCTAGGCCGACGCTGAGGGCACCATTGATATCGAAATTGAGGACGGAAGAGAAGGTGTCCAAGTCTGCCACCGGGAGTACTGCCCCTAGATAATTACCGTCCACATCATGGGTGGTACTGTGGGTATAATTCAGTGTCCAAGACAGGGCAGGGGCGATCTGCCAGGTGCCAGCAATCCCGAGATCGTTTTGCAACACGCCGAGGTAGGGGCGGACGCTGACGCGATCATAAATCGTCAGGGAGATGGGGCCAAACTGGGCATCGTAGGCCAGGGATGTACCCGGAAGGACAGCGAGACCAAACTCATCACTGAAGAAGCTCCAGTCAATGCGGTCATTGCCAGAAACCCAGTTGAAGCCCAGGCCGCCCGTCAGGGTAAGGCGCTGGTTTTCAGCGAGCTTATATTGGGTATCAAAAAGAAGCGTGGAAGAGAGGATCACGCCGCCTTTGCCGTTTTTGATCACAGAGTTGTATTCGAAGCCCTGTTCAAAGGCGAAACCTGCGCTGATACCTGAGGCATTTTGCAGCGTGTTTTCGGGGGCGACGACTCCATCATACCACGGGCTCAGGTAGGAGCGGCCCAGTTGGTATTGGCTCGGGAAACCTGTGAGGTCAGCATTCAGCCGGCGAGGGTTGGTGACGCTGGAGCTAAACACTTCTGGACGGGAAAGGGCACGGCCAGTTTCCAGTTTTTCACGGGCATCTCCCAGTACATCTCGGTTTTCATCCGCGCGCTTAGGGTCGCGGGCGCGCAGTTCCGTGAGAAAAGCGGCATTTTGGGAAGGGGAAACGCCCAGTTGAGCCTGAGTGCTGAGGGGCAAAAAGGTGGCGGCTAAGGAGAGCGCTCCAACGAAGGTGAGGGTGCGTTGATTTAGGGTGGATTGACTAAACATGCTCGGGAGAATGAGGGGGTGCGGTAATCCTGAGCGACGGTCTTGTCACCTGCAAAATTTTGATTCAGGAACGCTGGTTGGAATTGCCTTTTCAGGCAGCGTTGACCAAGTCTGCAAACCTGCGCTATGGAAAGAGGCTATGGCATTTCCTCTTCGTTCTCCCCGTGACATGGTTGGTGGCATCATGGTCTTTGGTCGTATCTTAGACAAAATCCGCCTGAATGCGCAGGAGGGGCTGCCTCCGGGGTATCACCTGGATGTCATCCCTGGCAGCCGAACTTTTGATGACCGAGTCTGTTGTCTTCTCGGAGTCAATTTTGCCGATCTCAGCCAGCGCACGCTGGAAGGGGGGACGGATGAAGAGGTGTTGGAATGGTGCTTCCAAAAAGGGCGCCAACCCGACACGGAGCATGTGGAAATCTTCAATGGCTTTATGATGAAACGTGGCTGGCGAGATGCTGCTTCAGAAGGGCTAGTCAAACAAAGAGCCGAGGCAGGGCTGGGGCATCGGGAGGACATCGTGACCTTCTTTGACCTCATGGACGTGGAAGAAGGTCGGGCCCCATAAGGGCTAAAGTTTGAGCCTCGCCTAAAGATTTAATCCCTCGTCATTCGGCACGTTCTGCCGATTTTTTGGCCCCGCTTTCATGGAACCTTATCTTGTTATTGGCCTGCTGTTGGCAGCCGTCGTGTTGTTTGCCACGGAGAAAATTTCGGTGGATCTAGTGACGCTGGGCTTGCTGTGCCTGCTGGTCATGGGTGGGGTTTTAAACGTGCAGGAGGCTTTTGCAGGCTTTGGCAATGAAGTCATCGTGATGCTGGGGGCCATCTTCATCATCGGTGCGGCTCTGCGGGAGACGGGTGTGCTGGATAGTCTGGGGGGCCTTCTGGCCCGCGCCACGGGTGGCCACCCCAAACGGGTGGTGACAGGGATGATGAGCGGGGTGGGCATCATCTCCGCCTTCATGAATAATACGACGGTGACGGCCATGTTCCTGGGCCCCGTTATCGGGATGGCTCGGCGGCTGAAAATCTCCCCCTCCCGTCTGCTGATGCCGCTTTCTTTTGCCTCTATTTTAGGGGGCACATGCACCCTCATCGGCACCTCCACCAATGTGGCCGTGAGTGGGGCGATGAAACACCGGGGGATGGTGGAAGTGGGGATGTTTGAGATCACCCCCATCGGCCTCGTTATCTTTACCGCAGGGCTTCTCTACTTGGTGCTGGTGGGCATGAAGTGGGTGCCGGAGCGGGACCGGGCAGAGCATCTGGGGGCAGAGGCACACATGCGGGAGTATTTGTCCGAGGTCGTTATTTTACCCGATTCGCCTTTGATCGGGCAGGTGGCCTTTCAGTCGGACTTTTCTGTTTTGGAATTTCAAGTGGTGAAACTTCGTCGCCATGAAATGGAGCTACCTATCGGCCCTCATACGCAATTCGAGGCGGGCGACGTTGTTCTAGTGGCAGGCAAGGTTCAGAATCTCATCAAGGTCAAAAAGATCGAAGGCATCGACATCCAGGAAGACGTGCAACTGCGCCGTTCTGGCGTGGATACCACTGAAGTGAGTGTGGCAGAGGTGGTGCTGACTCCGCGCTCTAGCTTGGTCGGCCAGACTCTGCGAGGGAGTAACTTTAGGCGGAGGACAGGGCTGTCGGTTTTGGCTCTGCTGCGCGGAGATCGTACCCTCAATGATCACATGGCGGATGTGGTGCTGCATGCAGGGGATCTCTTGCTGCTGCAAGGGCCCTACGATCGTTTTCAAAAATTCGAGCAAGAGGCGGAGATGGTGGTCATTACCGAGCACACTTATGCCAGTACTGCACGTAAGCGGGGCCTGGCCACACTCCTGGCTTTTGCCCTTGCAGTCACGGCGAGCAGCCTGGGATGGCTGCCTGCTTCCATCGCGTTTTTGATCGCGGCACTCATCGCTCTGGCCACTCGTTGCATCACGCTAGACACGGCTTATGAAAACATTGACTGGCGGCTTTTGATCCTCATTGGAGGCATGACCGCTTTTGGCACAGCCATGGCCAAGTCTGGGGCAGATGAGTTGTTGGCGGGTTTCGTGACCCATTGGTTGAGCCCTTATGGAGCAGTCACGGTGATGGCAGGTTTTTGCATCCTGACGGTGCTGTTGACTCAGCCGATGTCGAATGCGGCCGCTGCTCTGGTGGTGCTTCCTATCGCTATTCAAGCGGCAGAAAAATTGGGGGCTAATCCCAGGTCTTTTGCCATCGCGATCATGCTCAGTGCGAGCATCTCTGTGCTGACTCCTTTTGAGCCAAGTTGCATCCTCGTCTATGGGCCTGGCAAGTATCGCTTCAGTGACTTTATCAAAGTGGGCAGCGGTCTGACTGTGGTGACGCTGGCCGTGATCCTGCTGCTGGTGCCTGTGTTTTGGCCATTGCATGGCTGAGGCAGAAAGACAGTCACACAAGCTGCTATCTGTTTCATGGGCATGAATGCCTCTCCTCTCAGAGGCAATCAAAAACGAGAGTCGCAACTTTGCGAAAGTGCAAATTTTCGCAAATAAACGAAGTCTCTACTTTAATTTTTTGTGTTGGGGAATAGTTTCAATAGTTAATACTGGATAACAGAAAAATTGAACTTGGTGTTTCCTGTGGGTAGCTCTGAATCCTCCATCACTTCTCCAACCGGCAAAACGGGTCCAGCCATGCAATATGGAAATCCTTTTGCGGCTGATGTGTGTTCTGGCCCGATGGCCATTGTTGAGTCAGACTCTGTGGGGGGGCTGAATGAGGACGTCTTAGACCAGTTGCTGGAATCGGTGGAAAATCGTTCGGGTGTGCCGCTTATGTTGCTGACGGCACCCCGAGCAGGCTATGGGAAAACGCATTTGCTAGGGCGTGTCGTTGCTGCCACTGGGGCGGATGTGGTCATGGTGCCACTGGCCTTTCGCACCGGTGATTCGCTGAATTTGACGACCATCACTCGGCGTGGGCTGGAGGCACTGAGCCTGGCACTTGGGCATCAATCTGGGTGGTCACGCCTGCGTGAGGTGTGTGCCGGTCTGGTCGCGCACTTGTTGCATGATTTGATCAAAGACGGGCTGGTGCCGAGTGCCAATCCCGATCAGGCCTTGAGAGTGCTTTCAGGTCCGGTTTCAGATGTCTTTAATAAAGACGGCTCAGCTCACCTCATCGGTGACTGGTTGCGCAAACACTCAGCGGGTTTGCGCCCTATCCTGGCACGCCGTGTCGCTCGGCAATTGCCCGTGCGAACGGATGTGGCGGACACTTGGCTGGAGGCCATGATGGGCCAGGCTTTTGAAGGCGAGGGAGAAGGGCTTGCGGTGATGCAGGATCTGGCTGGCACGGATCACGAAACGGGTCTGCCCACTTGGTTCCGCATTTTGGCGCTCTGGCGTCCTGTCATCTTGCTGGTGGATCACTTGGACGGTTACTACCGAAACCCTGCAGCAGGCGTCACCATCGCGGCGTTGTTGATGGATCTGGTGGATACCCAGGGCCTTCACGTCCTGTTAAGTCTGAATCAGGATGTGTGGCAGGCGACGTTTGGCCACCATTTGCCGAGTGCTCTTGAAGATCGTCTCACGGCCAGCCAGGTCTTGCTACGGGGACTTCGGGAGACCGATGCTCTGGCCCTTTTAAGATTGCGGTTGGAGCAGGGGAAAGTTTCAGATGAAGAGGCGACTGAGTTTGAGGCCTTTGTGGATGTGAAACAGCATTTTCTGGGACGCCCGATTGGGTCAGTCTCTGCACGTGTGTTTTTGCGGCATTGTGCGCGGCAGTGGCAAATTTTTCAGAACTCCGTGCCGCTTTCCGTCTCAGGTCAGTCGGTGGAAGCGGATCTGGCCGTGCCAGCAGTGACTGAAGACGCAACCCCAGCGGTTCCGCTGATGACGGAGTCTCTGCCGCTCAGTGAAGCTGAAGAATTGCCCTCTCTTTTTGACGCGCCCACTACTGCGGAAGTGCAGCAAATGGCCGCTAGTTTAACTGAGCCGCAGGCCGCATTGCCACAGAATGATCTGCCCTCTCTCATCCCCCCACCGCTTCCCTCACCGGCAGGAGGGACGATGGATGAGACCCCGGAATCGCCAGCAGCCCTTCCATCATCGTCTCCGAATCTTTCGCCCTCTGCCAATGACTGGCGGCCTCAGGGGGCATCCCCCAGTGGTTCCGCAACTCCTGCTGCGATGACTTCGGTTTCGCCTTCGGCTGATGCCTTTGTGAAACTGCGTGAGATGCTGCATCACCTGCGGCAGCCTGGAAGTAAAACCCGCATTCTGGATGAATTGGCTGAGATGCCTCCAGAGCGGATCAATCTGCCTGCCCAACCCGTCTCTTCGGTTGCTCCTTCATCGGTTACGGCACCTGTTCCGACGCCGATGCCTGCCAGTAAACCGGGAGATGCCTTGTTAGGCCGTTTTGAAGCGCTCCGCCTGCAAATGGCGGCCGAGGCTGAAGCGCAGCCCCTGGACTATGGCAAGCTGGGTGAATTGATCCGCCTGGCAGGGCGTCGTTTTCCTTTGGTTCGTTTCAGTGAGCATGAGCTACCTGGTCTCACCGGGCGGCAGAC
Source organism: Prosthecobacter dejongeii (assembly GCF_014203045.1). Classification (NCBI taxonomy): domain Bacteria; kingdom Pseudomonadati; phylum Verrucomicrobiota; class Verrucomicrobiia; order Verrucomicrobiales; family Verrucomicrobiaceae; genus Prosthecobacter; species Prosthecobacter dejongeii. Next base: position 13,359 of record NZ_JACHIF010000010.1, on the reverse strand, counting down.
CATGGTGTGGTCCATTCAGGGAGTGGAGATTTTGTTCGGTCTAGCTGCCTTCTCGGACAGTGCTTACTGGCGTGTGCTGGCGGGATTTGCTGCGGGAAGGTTGGCAGATTTGGCTGCTGAAGCTGAACGCGATGGCGCTGTGGCCGTGAAGCTGAAATTGGTGACCTTTAAGGCGGATCGTGAGCATCCTGCCTGGCAGGCTTTGTATGCTGGGGATACCTTGCCTGCACCGTTAAAGCCGAATTTAGATGCGGTGCATCTGGATACCGCCAGTGTGGCAGCTCTGTATGCCATGCAGCGCATCATCAAAGATGCTGAAACCGGAGCCGTGCAGGCAGAGCCGACTCAAGTCATGACAGTGCTGGCCCGCGAACTCGACTTCTTCTGGAAACGTGTGACCAAGGTCTAACCTTTTTTTAAACGGGTGTGCTCGCTCGCGTGCAGGCTTCATAGAGCTGCGCGCAGACTTGGGTGGCCTGGAGTGAGTTGCCCCGAGGAAGTTGTGGCAGATCCCCAATGAGCACCGGCCAATCTTCCAAATCTTCAGGAATGCGGCCATGACTGCCTTTGACCAAGGTAGCATCCAGGGGGATGACATCCATTTTCATACGCATGCCGAGCATCTTCTTGGCAAGCTTGAGGCCGATCTTGAGCTTGGGGTAGCGAATTTTGGGGTCCAGAAAAAGCTCGACTGGGTCATAACCACATTTGCGGTGAATATCCACACAGCGGGCAAATTCCGGGGCTTTGGCATCCTCCGTCCAGTAGTAGTAGGTGAACCAACTGCGGGCATCTGCCACGGCAATGAGATCACCGCTGCGTTCGTGATTAAGCCCGGCGTAGTGTTTTTCCATCTTGCCGAGGACCTGCTGCACGCCGGGGGTTTGTTCCAGCACCGCACGCACCTCATTCAGGATGGAGGGATCGTTGACATAAATGTGGGCAAGCTGGTGATCTGCGATGGCAAACGCGCGGCTGCTGCCGAGGTCTAGCGTCTCCGTGCCTAACTCATCCTTGAGGGATAACCAATGATGCTCACGGAAAATGCGGTTTAAATGCACGGGGCGATCCACGTCTGTGATGCCATATTCGGAAAGTAAGATGACCTGGATCTGGCGGCGCTCATAGAACTTGATGAGATCTCCCACCACCTCATCCACTTGGCGGAGATCTTCAGCAATCAGCGGCATGTTGAGGCCAACACGCTGAAGATTGTAGTCGAGATGCGGAAGGTAAACGAGGCTGAGGCTGGGCCAGTGTTTTTCTTCGATCCATTTGGCACTGGCCGCGATCCAGCGTGTGGATTCGATGCCCGAGGCCGGGCCCCAGAAGTTCATGAAAGGGAAGGCTCCCAGATCTTTTTTGAGGCGGTCCCGCATGCCCATGGGCTGCGTGTGGATGTCAAAGATCTTGCCCCCATCTGAGAGATACAGGGGACGTGGAGTCACGGTGTAGTCTGCGCTGGAGTGCATGTTATACCACCAGAAGACCTTGGCGCAGGTGAAGTCGGGATCTTGCTTGCGCAGCAGATCCCATAGCTTTTCCCCCTGCACGAGCTGTTCTGGCTGCTTCCAAAAACGATGCTCGGCGTAGTCGCGGTCATACCAGCCGTTTGCCACGGCCCCATGGTCACGCGGTGCTTTGCCCGTGGCATAGGTGGCCTGGGCGGTGCAGGTGACGGCGGGCAGCACGGGCTCAATCAACGCTAATCGGTTCCGCTCGACAAAAGCACGTATGTTCGGCGTGTGCTCGCCGATGAGGCGGCGGGTCAGACCGACGACGTTGAGAATGGCGGTGCGGGGCATGGGGCAGGTAACGGGCAAGAGGTGCCTAGGTCAAGGCGGGAGGCGATTCACAATCTTTCCCGGGGGCCTAGTCGGCGTCGGGTTTCATCATCGCTGCCCCGTGCCCGGACGGTGATGAAGGCACTGGCCGCGATGATGGCGATGCCACAGAGGATGCTGAGCGTCTGAAAAGATATGACTCCGATGGCTGCAAAAGCCAGGTAAGGAGCGACGAGGCCGCGCAAACCCGTGAGGAAGGTGTGCACGCTCATGTATTCCGCCACGGCCTGCTTGGGCGCGAGCTTCGTTACCCAGAGTCCCCAGGTGACGTTTCCTCCGGCATTGGCAATGCCCCAAAGCGCCATGCCGATACTCCAAGCGATCACGCCATGGCCTAGGTAAAAAGTCAGGATGCCGGCGGCGAAGATGAGATTGAGGATGGTGCGAACGGTGAAGAGGCCCACTTTGTCATAAATCAAACCCCAGGGGTAGCTGCACAGGGCGCGGAAGATGACCGGGATGACTCCCGTGATCCAGGCGACATCACGCCCAGGGAGATTGATGCCGTGGCGTGGATTGGCCAAATATTCGACAAACAGGCAGGCGGCCACCAGATTGCCGATGCCCATCATCATCCAAGAGATAAGCAAGGTGCGGAAGTCACGGTCTATTTTGATCCAGCGCAGAGAGGACCACAGACCGGAGGGGGCATCTTCATCAATATCCCAACGGGTGGCGGGCAGACCATAGGTCCAAACACCGGAGAGGAAGCCAGAGGCCGCAAAGGCCCAGAGCAATACCCGATAATTTTCCAAGTCTAGCCCGATGAGCCAGCCTCCAAAGAAACCAAAGGCTACCGCTGCTACTGCACGTAGTGAGCCGGCGATGGCAAAGAGACGCCCGCGTTCGGTCGCAGGATAATTGAGCCGATAGATCTGGGTGAGCAGGGGGATCTGCATGGAGAAGCAAAAGAGCCCCACGCTGAGGCCGCCGATGAAGATCCACGGCTCATGCGGAAAGGTGGCCGCCAAGGCCATGAAAAGACCGCCCAGCATCTGCACCTTCGCCGCAGTGCGGGCGATGGTGCTACGGGCATGCAGCAGCAGAGGCACCACAAAGAGGCTCACCATAAAACCACTGCTGGTGGCACTGAGGAAGATGGACTTGGCCATGTCTCCCAGATGAAAGACCCGCACCGCGATGAGCATGCCGAAGGTGGAGGTGAGTGTATCTAGCACCCCCGCAGGCAGAGACCGCCACAGTTCGTTGCGGAAAGTTCGCTGCTTCGGGTCGGGCGTGGGCATGGTTAGCGGATTTGCCATGGCACAGGTTCGCGGGTTGGGCAAGAGAGGGCAGGCGGAGAGGCACACCTTCCTTATTGCGGCGTAGGAGAGCCCGTTTCATCGTGCCTGATGCGCATCGCTCTTCTGCATTACACGTTGCCACCTGTCATTGGCGGGGTGGAGCGAGTGATTCGTGACCAAGCGGCAGCTTTGCGCATCCTGGGCCATGAGGTGGAAATGTTTAACCAGACGACCCAGGGTGACTTGGCTGAGTTTGAAACCGTCATCGTGCACAATGTTTTCACTATGCCCTTTGACCTGCCCTGGACGGAGCGACTGCGTGCGATGGCTGCGGACATGCCAAAGGTAAAATGGATCAACTGGGTTCATGATGTCGCCGCAGTGAATCCTTTTTATGCCCATCTACCTTGGGTGCAAAAAGATCATGAACAGCTCTCTTGGCCCGTGCCAGGAGCCCTGAATGTGACGGTGTCTGAAGCGCGACGCCAGGATTATCTCAAAGCCACAGGGCTGCCCGAAAAGGCGGTGAGGGTCATCCCCAATGGACTCGACATTGCTGCCATCCTGGGCCTTACCCCCCGAATCGCAGGGCTACGCCTGGGGCAGCGCGAGTTGGTCCTGGTGCATCCTACCCGGCTGATTCGGAGGAAAAATATCGAGTTAGGCCTGCGTGTAGTGGCCTGTTTGCGCGACGGTGGATGTGATGTGATCTATGCGATCACGGGTGCACCTGATCCGCATCAAGGAGATGGACAAATCTACCACCGGGAGTTGAAAGCTCTGGTGGCTGAACTGGATCTTGCTGCTCACGTGCTCTTTCTGGGAGAGGAGTCGCCTTTGTCAGATGAGGATGTGCGTAGCCTTTATGCAACGGCGGATGCTTTATTTTTCCCGAGTGTCGGAGAGGGCTTTGGCCTGCCACTGCTGGAGGCGGTGGCGCATCGTCTAACTGTTTTTTGTTCTGATTTAAGTGTGCATCGTGAGGTGCTGGGTGATGGTGGGCTGTATTTTAGTGCTCAGTCAAAAGCCGACGAAATCTCGGCACAGATTGTGCAATGGAATCAAACAGCCATTGTGACCCACCAACGACGCCACCTATGGAGGCGACATGATATGGTCAAAATCTGTCAGGAACATCTTGAGCCTGTGCTCTGAACCGCTAACCAGTCCCCATGACCGACCCAACCAGTCCTTCAGCCGAAATTCTCGCCATCTTGGAAGCCCGACACGGAAACCCGTTTGGCTTTTTAGGGAGGCAGCCGCTGGAAGGGGGGCGGGCCATTGTGAGAACGCTGCAGCCTCGGGCTCACGGTGTTTCCGTCGTAGCTAGGGATGGCTCTGGTGCTTGGCCGATGACCAAGGAGCATCATCATGGTCTCTTCACCGTGGAGCTCCCTGCCGAAGCCGCGCACACGCCTTATGATCTGGAGTTGTCCACTTATGATGGACAGGCCATTCGCGTGGCGGATCCTTATTCCTTTGGTTTTTTACTCGGCGAGCAGGACCTCTACTACTTCTGTGAGGGCTCGCACCAGCGCCTCTGGGATTGTCTTGGGGCGCGAATGCGCACGGTGGAGGGCATTGCAGGCGTGCAGTTTGCAGTCTGGGCGCCCAATGCGCAGCGAGTTTCCGTGATCGGGGACTTCAACGACTGGGACGGCCGGATCAACCCGATGCGTCTGCGGATTGAGGGGGGGGTTTGGGAGATTTTCCTGCCTGGGATCACGGAGCTGACCCATTACAAATTTGAAGTGCTTTCTGCTGAAGGTTATGTCCAGGTCAAGAGTGATCCTTTTGCTTTTTTTGGCCAGCACGGGAAGCAGACGGCAAGTTTGGTTTTCAATCTGGACCGCTACACCTGGGGTGACCAGGAGTGGATGCAAAAGCGGGCTGCGCAGGATCTTTACCAGAGCCCGATGAGTGTCTATGAGGTTCACCTGGGCTCTTGGAAGCGAGTGCCTGAGGATGGGAATCGATCCAAATCCTACCGTGAGTTGGCGGATGATTTGATCCCCTACGTGAAGAGCATGAATTTCACCCACATCGAGCTGATGCCGGTGTCGGAATATCCCTTCGATGGCTCCTGGGGTTATCAGGTCACGGGCTACTTTGCGCCGACCAGCCGCTTTGGGAATCCTGATGAATTTCGCGAGTTTGTGGATCGCTGCCACCAGGCTGGGATCGGGGTGATCTTGGACTGGGTGCCAGGGCATTTCCCAAAAGATGCGCACGGGTTAGCTAAGTTTGATGGCACGGCTCTTTATGAACATGCAGATCCACGTCAGGGGGAGCATCAAGACTGGGGTACTCTGATCTTCAATTATGGCCGTGCCGAGGTGAAAAATTTCCTCGTGGCCAATGCGCTCTTTTGGCTGGAGTATTATCACATTGATGGTCTTCGTGTGGATGCTGTGGCCTCCATGCTTTACCTTGATTACTCGCGTAAACCCTGGGCCTGGGTGCCTAACAAATACGGTGGCAGAGAAAATCTAGAAGCCATTGACTTCATGCGGGATCTCAACCGCATCTGTTATGAAAAACACCCTGGTGCCACGATCATTGCTGAAGAGAGCACGGCGTGGCCGGGCGTCTCACGCCCAACAGATACAGGTGGGTTGGGCTTTGGCTTCAAATGGAACATGGGCTGGATGAATGACAGCCTGCACTACATGCAGGAAGACCCCATCCACCGGAAGTATCATCATGGGGAGGCCACTTTTTCTTTGTTGTATGCCTACGATGAAAATTTCGTCCTGGTTATCAGCCACGATGAAGTGGTGCATGGCAAGGGTAGCATGATCAATAAAATGCCAGGAGACCGCTGGCAGAAGTTTGCCAATCTACGCATGTTCTACGGCTGGATGTGGGCGCACCCCGGCAAAAAATTACTCTTCATGGGCTGCGAATTTGCCCAGTGGCAGGAATGGAGCCATGAGCGCAGCCTGGATTGGCACCTCTTCATGGGTGAAGAGCATGCGAGCATGCAAAAGCTGATCCGAGACATGAACTGGCTTTATACCACACGCCCGGCTTTGTACGCCCAGGATCATGACGGTGCGGGCTTTCAGTGGCTGGACGCGAGCGATGGTGAAAATAGCATCTTCGCCTTCATGCGTAAGGCTCCTGATGGGGATAAAGTTTACTGCGTGATCAATGCCACACCCGTGCCGCGGAAAGGCTACCGCGTGGGGGTTGCTGAGGCGGGCAGCTATCGTGAATTGATCAATACCGATGCGCCTTGTTATGCTGGCAGTGGGATGGTGAATCCTCTGCCTATGCCAGCGGGTGATACCGAGTGGCAGGGGCAGCCATGGAGCATCATCATTGACCTGCCTCCACTCGGTGCTGTGTGGTTAGGGCGTTAGCTATGGCAGCCCCCCTGTGTGATCGTTTCCCTCACCTTTTTTGGGAGGGAGGCGACCACAAGTTGGTAAGAATGATCAATCAGTTCGCGAACCAGTTTGTTAGGTAGGCTGCCTTCCAGCGTCAGAGTATTCCAGTGGCGTTTATTCATGTGGTAACCTGGTTGGACCTCCTCATAGCGGTCGCGCAGTTCGATGGCACGTTCTGGGTCGCACTTGAGATTGGCCGTCGCTGGGAAATCCTCTGGGGTGGTGAGGGCAAACATTTTACCTGCAACCTTATAGACCAATATGTCTGGGCCAAAGGGAGTGGTCTCCTCCACATGAGGGAGGGAGAGGCAGTGAGCGCAGAAGTCAGCGAGAGTCATGACTGAGATGGAGATTGGGTGGGAGCTTCCCCCCGAATCATCCAGCAGGAGTCATGATGAGCCATGCCGATGTGGGGGTAGTATGTGCGGGCTCCTGGTGCCGCGATGAGGATGAGGTTCGTCTGCAAGCCTGCCTCTGCATGCGTGCGGCGTATTAATTCACGCCCGATGCCGCGCCCTTGAAATGGCGCAGCTACGGCTAAGTCCGCTAAATACGTGCTGTAGCTGCCATCCGTCAGCGTGCGGGCGATGCCAACGAGCTCACCCTGGTAACGGGCTGTGAGGATAAGATCGGCCTGCCGCAGCATACGATCCATACGCGGGATATCGTTGATGGGGCGTCGCTCCGCCAGGGTGGAGCTTTGGAGAACTCCGATGAAATCGCTGACGGGTAGGTTAGGTTCGATCTGGTAGGCGATTTCAGAGTTCATGCGACATGAGATGAATGGAAAGGCTACGCTGCCAATAAAACTGCATTCGTGGGACAATGGAAGGCATGTTTTTTCTTCACAACCTATCAGGAGATCCTGCGTTCAATGCCTGCCATGAATGTGCTTCGTCTCCTGTCCCTGCTTTTGTTTCTTCCTCTGCTTTCACTGTGGGCTGCTGTGCCCCTAAAGTCTCGAGAGTGGAGTGTGGATGGCGTGACCCGGCACGCGGTGATGTATGTTCCCCCTCAGGCAAGTTCAAAACCGACCCCCATTGTCTTCGCTTTCCATGGCCATGGAGGGACGATGAATAATGCGGCGCGCATGTTTCCTTTTCCAGAGCTTTGGCCTGAGGCCCTGGTGATTTACATGCAGGGGTTGAATACACCGGGCCAGCTCACAGACCCAAAAGGTAAAAAGCCAGGCTGGCAGCACGGACTGGGCGCGGAAGGCGATCGCGATCTAAAGTTTTTCGATGCAGTGCTGGCCAGTCTAAAGGCTGAATACCAAGTGGACGCCACTCGCATTTATTCGACAGGGCATTCCAATGGAGGTGGTTTCACCTACTTGCTATGGGCAGCCCGAGGGGATGTTTTTGCGGCCATGGCTCCTTCTGCGGCTGCTGCACCTCGGCTCCTTGCTAAGCTAACGCCGAAGCCTCTCATGCACGTCGCAGGCGAGAACGATCCTTTGGTTAAATACGCCTGGCAGCAGGCGACGATCCAGGCCGTGATTAAGCTGAACGGGTGTGGGACTGGAATAGCATGGGATCAAGACGAAAACTGCACAATTTACCCTTCCAGCAAAGGCACGCCTGTGGTCACGGCCATTCATCCTGGGGACCACAAATTTCATAAAGACGCTCCAGCTCTCATGGTGAAATTTTTCAAGCAGCACGCTCGCCAAGGCAATTAAAGGAACCGCCCCGGTCTGTTTTTGAGAGAGGAATCTCCCGAGGATCACTCTTTGTCAAAGTCAGAACCGAGGCGGCAAAAGTAGGCCAGCTGCTGGGTTAAACCGAGCTGATCTTGCTCACGGACAAGGTCAACTCGATCACCAATTCAGCTGGCTGAATAATATAGGTGCAGGTGGAGTGCCAACTCAAGGGTTATAGTTTTAATCCGTTGGTAATGAATGTATTGAGCGATGGTGGCTTTTTCTGCCATCCTCATTTAAGTTGCACAATGCCATGACAAAAGTCTTCGCGGTATGCAAGCTGCATGATAGCGAGAGAGTAAATTTGAAGTCAGCTTTAACTGGCTAGGCTTCAAATCCAGCCAAGCCCACTTTGCCGATGCTGCGGCCACTTTCGATCAATGCATGGGCTTGACGGAGATGGGCTGCGCAGATGGGACTCAAATCGGTTTTGAGCGTGGTGCGGATTTGCCCAGCATCGGTCAGGCGTGAAACTTGGTTGAGCAATTCTCCTTGCTTGTGCATGTCTTTGGTTTGGTAGCGAGCTCGTGTAAACATGAATTCCCAATGCAGGGAAATGCTCTTAGCTTTGAGCTTTGTCAGCTCCAGCGGACGCGCGGGATTTTCAATCAATGCAATGGCGCTCTGTGGGGCCATCGCTTCGATGATTTCATCGTAGTGATCTTCTGTGCGGGTCAGGGCCAGCACGTGGTTGACCCCCTCCGGGACAATGGCTTTGATTTGGGCTGCGAGGGGCTGCCCATGGTCAATGACATGGTGGGCTCCCATCTGGCGGCACCAGTCTTGAGTTTCAGGTCGGGATGCGGTTGCAATCACGGTTAGGCCCGTTAGTTGCCTGGCTAGCTGAATAGCGATGGAGCCTACCCCACCCGCCCCACCGACAATGAGAACCGCGCCATGCTCGCCAGGATCTATGCGCATGCGATCAAAAAGCATCTCCCACGCTGTGATGGTGGTGAGGGGAAGGGCGGCAGCTTGGACAAAGCTGAGGGTCTTGGGCTTTCTACCCACAAGACGCTCATCCACACACTGTAGTTCAGCGTAGCTGCCAGGGCTATCCACAGCCCCTGCATAATAAACCTCATCGCCGGGAGCAAACAGAGTCACCTCACCACCCACCTGTTTCACCACACCAGCGGCATCCCAGCCAAGGATCTTGAGTGTCTGCCCGGGGGCCACGGGACCGCCACCAGAGCGGATCTTGGTATCCACCGGATTCACCGAGATCGCTTTCACTTCTACCAGAAGATCACGCGGACCGGGCACTGGAGCCGTTACGTTGACTTCCACGAGGCTTTGGGGATCACTGCTAGGCAGAGGCTGGTAGTAGCTGATGGCTTTCATAAGGAGAAAACGGAAAAGAGAGGGATGCTCAAGATGGTAACGGAGAATTCATAGAGAAAGCCTCAGTCTCTTGCAACTGAAGCTCTGCGCCACGCTTGTCTCATAGTCTGAATGCTGAACCCAAGGACCGATGGCTACTCGGTTGTAAGGATTTGGATTCAGAGACCTAGGTTTTCATCTTCTTTTTATCGCCCTTTTGATCCTCGTATGCCGGACCTCGTCCTCTCCGCCAAAGTCGGCTACTATTTCGGCAACAATGTCGCAGGCGAGAACCTCATTGCCAAAGCGACTCCCTAAAGGGGCGCATAGTTACTCTCCTGCAAAACCGTTCATGGATGCTAGTTTTGTTATACACGGTCCTTCCATTAAACCTGGCACGGAGATCGAACTCATTTCGAACACGGATGTCGCCCCCACTGCAGCTCAGCTCCTCAGTGTGGAAATGAAAAACGTGGACGGCAGAGTGCTGACAAAGGTGATGATGTGAGTATCATGCTACACAAATGGACAGCTTTGACGATGCACTTGAGATTTTACATCGGCATGGTTTTTATGCCCAGCGACGGGATTGGGCGCTGGGGCAGACCCTTGTTGTTTCTAGAGGCACGATACCTCATGGAGAGATGGTGGCTTTAGATGGCATGATTTATCTCGTGTGGAATGATGGCCTGTGGGATATCCATGCGCCCCTGGTCATTCCTGGTGGAGTTGTTGAACATGGTTACGCAGTGTCCGAGGCCTGTGCTCGAGCCATGGAGTATCTAAAAGCATCTCAGGAACACGTGCTGAATGTTTACCATGCTGAACGCAAGACCGCACAAGCGAGTTTGATTGAATACCAATTTCCCAATGGTTTGCCTTTCGGCCTGGAAAACTAATTCTCATGATCCGCGAGGCAAAGACGTCTCACTCCAAAAACTAGCGCAGCCGCACATGCAGGCGGACTGCCCTCGTTAACCGCGCCGAACTCGCATTGACTGATAAGAGATCCAAGAAAGGCATGCTCAGACCAAGAAACAGGCATTATCATTTCCTGCTTCGTATCGGAAGATGAAGGCATGAACAACCCCTCGACTCGGCCCATCCATCCTGGAGTTCGCATTGGTCATGTGCACCTGAAGGTGGCGGATTTGGAGCGTTCTTTGGCCTTCTATTGTGGCGTTCTGGGTTTCACCCTCATGCAGCGATATGGCAAAGAGGCGGCTTTTATTTCTGCAGGTGGTTATCATCACCACATCGGCCTGAATACCTGGGAGAGCCGAGGCGGATCACCACCGCCTCTAGGAACCACGGGCTTGTATCACACGGCGATTCTTTACCCCACTCGCGCCGCTTTGGCGGATGCACTGCGGCACCTGCAGCAGGCGGGGATCTCGCTGGACGGTGCGGCAGACCATGGCGTCAGCGAAGCTCTCTACCTGCATGACCCGGATCACAATGGCGTGGAGCTATATTGGGATCGGCCAGAGCGGGAATGGCCGCGCAATGCAGATGGCAGCTTGGCCATGTTTACGAAGGCGCTGCATCTTCAAGACCTGCTTCAACAAAAGGATTGAATTTTAAATCCAATCAAGGGCTTGGTGAACCCAGGTCCATTTATATCTACGATTTACCATCATGAAACCGATTCAACGCATCCATCACAGTTCTGCCATGCATTGGGTGGGCAATGGCTTTCCAGTCCGCTCTGTCTTTGATTACAATGGGCTTGGGCGCGAACTCAGCCCCTTTTTGCTTATGGACTATGCCGCTCCGACCAAGTTTTTACCAGGTCGAGAAAAGCGCGGGGTGGGGGCGCACCCGCACAAAGGATTTGAGACCGTCACTATCGCTTACCAAGGGGAGCTTGAGCATCGAGACTCCAGCGGTGGTGGGGGTAAAATTGGTCCTGGGGATGTGCAATGGATGACGGCCGGAAAAGGTATCATTCATGAGGAATTTCATTCGGAGGCATTCACTCGCCAAGGTGGAACGTTGCAAATGGTGCAACTGTGGGTGAATCTACGGGCGAAAGATAAAAGCAATCCTGCCCGCTACCAAACATTGCTTCAAAAAGACATTCCTGAAATCATCTTGCCAGATCAGGCTGGCAGCCTCCGTGTCATCGCGGGCCAATACCAGGAAACCACAGGAGCAGCCCAGACTTTTTCACCTGTCAATCTCTGGGATATTCGGCTTCAAGCTGGTAAAACGGTGATCTTACCCCTGCCATCTGGGCACACGAGCGCCTTTATCTTGCTCGCAGGCGAGGTGCTGGTGAATGATGAGGGGCAGGCCAGGGAAGGGGATTTGGTGACCTTTCAGCGGCAGGGAGAGCACATCACCGTTCATGCGCGGTCAGAGGCTCATTTGCTCATTCTTGATGGCGAGCCGCTCAACGAGCCTGTCGTTGGGCATGGTCCCTTTGTGATGAATAGCAGCGCCGAAATTCAGAATGCCTTTGAGGAATTTCAGAAGGGCGAAATGGGGCACCTGCCTGAGTGAAAGGAGCAAGTTCTTATCCCTCTAAATCATCTCCTCAATATTTAAGTGAGATATCTGAATTTTGCAAAGATTGTTAGGCGTTCAGCCCCCTAGAGACGAATCTTGAGGTCCATTTGCTGTTTCATGGTCAGTAGTGCTTCGGCATTGCCCTTGGCATCATCTACGGGATGATGAGTGTGGCGTGTTTTGCGCAAGTGCTTGAATGTCTGAAAGGTGTCTTTGACCATTCCTTTATAAAGGCTGCCAAGATTGGTCGAAGAAAAACCGAACGGATTTCGGCCTGTGAAGTGATGGAAATACGAGTTCACAAACTGCCAATCGAATCCGTTATTATCGGAGATGAAATGAGGACGATCTATGTCGAGATGGTAGATCCAGTCGGCAAATGCATTCATCACTTCCGTGGGCTCTGGAAAGGTCAGAGTCTGCTCTCGACTGAAACCACTAACCGCGAGTGCTTCAGGAATGAATTTGTCTGAGATCGGACGGAGCTGACCATAAAAGGTTCGTTCCAAACCGGGCTCGACCAAAACAGCGCCAAAGCAGATCATGGAGTAATCTCCAGGAATGGGGCCGTCAGACTCGATGTCAACCATGATATAACTCATCATTTTATCTGAGATTATGCGTCACGGGACCCTGATCAAGGTGATGTGTGATCCATCTCCAAGAGATGGAGATTGAATGGGTAAATAAATTTTAAAATCAGACTTGGCATGGTGAATGCTTCATTGCTTTCCGTGGGGTAACTGAACCAACCAATCTGGTCACTATCTCACGCCTATCCACAACCATTCATCCATGATTGCAGCCCTCCATCGTTGGCGCACGCTTGCGTGCGGTTTAGTCGCCACATCCTTTCTGTCTTTAGGGACTCTCAGTGCCCAAGAGACGGCGGCTCCTGCGGCTGCTCCAGCCGCTGAAGCTCCTGCGGCCCCGGCCGGACCTACCGTTGAACAGCGTATCTTTGATTTGGAGAAGTACGTTCAGAACGTGCAGCCAGGAAAAGATGGGGATGCCACTTGGACCTCCAACATCGCTGGCCCTGGCCCAGGTCACAATGCTTGGCAGATGACCAGCACTGCACTGGTGATCTTCATGACCCTCCCAGGTCTAGCTCTCTTTTACGGCGGCCTTGTTCGCAAGAAGAACGTCCTTTCCGTCATCGCTCAGTGCATGGGCATTGCCGGTCTGGTCACCATCCTCTGGTGGGCCTGTGGTTACAGCCTCTCCTTCGGTGGCGGTGACGGTGCGACCAAGCCTTTCATTGGTGATATGTCCTTCAAGTTCCTCGAAGGTGTTTCCCCTTACGCCTCCGGTGCTGGCTACTGGTGGATCTCTGACGCGAT